>NZ_JBKGUN010000020.1:0-3376 GCF_046462195.1 Paracoccus sp. (in: a-proteobacteria)
GACCGGGCAGCGTCAAGAATTCCCTCGAATTCGATCGCCTGCACATAGCCGGAGGCCTCGACGCCGCAAAAGGTCGCCCGCCCGTCAAAATCGTCGGGCAGTGCTTCTTCGGGATCGGCGGCTTCTCCAAGAGGGCGCAACTCCCGCACTCCCTGGTCCAGCGCGCTGCCAACAGCCTCGATCAGTGTCTCAGACATGATCGAAGACGCCAGCCCATGGATGTAGAGCACCAGCAAGGCGACGCAGAGAACCGTCAGGCCGATTGCGATCGTGACAGACAGGTAGGCGCTGGACTCGCCCTCGACGCCCGGCCCGATGGAGGCCAGCAGCAGAAGGCTGTAAAGGATCGTCATCACGAACGTGCCCAGGACAAGCTGTGTCTGCAAGCGGCCCATGAAGTTCCGGATCAGGCGGGGCCCGAACTGGCTTGCCGCAAGGGTCAGCACAACCATGGTGATCGAGAACACCAGGCTGGCCATGGTGATCATCGAGGGCAGAATGACCCCCAGAAGCTCGCGCGCTTGCTCCGGTTCGCTGACATAGATCAGGCTGGGGAAGCTTTCCTCCGGCCCCTGACCCAGCCACTCATCCAACGCGAGCGCGCACCATGTCAGAGCGAGCGCCAGCGTGCCCATGATGGCCGGAAGAAACCACAGGCTGGTCCGCACCGCATCCCAACGCGCGTTCCAGACATTGCCGCCAGTGAAGGTTCCTTGCTTGGTCATTCTTTCAAGTCTCCGCACTTCATGGGCGTGGCAGCGTTTTTCGTCCTGGCAGAACATGCTTGTTCAACCGCTCTGACACCCTGAACTTCGGTGCGGCCGTATTGGCGCACAAATATCTTGTAATGGCCTTTGGAGGCGAACGAGTGCGGCGTAATCTGGTTGCCCACACCTGCGTGTCTTCAAAAGGCGCCCATGGAACATCGGAAGAAAATTACGCCGGCGTCGCGATGGCCGCACCTTGCCCTGAGACACCTTATTGGCAGGACATGTCATCAGGGCATAAAGATGTGGCGCGTAAAGCTGTTTGCAGCATTGGTAGGGGGTCCCCGACGCAATGGCGTACAATAAATAGAGGGCTGTCATGCCAATTCTCGCGATCTCGCACAAGACGACCTATGCCTACCGGCACCCCGTGATGCTCGGTCCGCACCAGTTCATGCTGCGGCCACGGGAAAGCCGAGACCTCAAGCTGATCTCGCATGAGATCGATATTTCACCGCAGGCGGAACTCGCATGGTCGCAGGATGTGGCAGGCAATGCGATCGCGTCCGCAACGTTTCAGTCCCCGGCCGACCGGCTGACCATCGAAAGCTGGGTAAAGGTGGACCTGAGTGCGCCTATGTGGCCGATCTTTCCCATTTCTGTCAGCGCTGTCGAATATCCTTTCTTGTATTCCAATGACGACTGGACCGACCTTGGTGCCCTGACCCGTCCGCACTACGAGGATATTGAGCACCGCTTCTCACAGTGGGTGGAAGGGTTCGTGTTTCAGCGGCCCACGGACACTTTGTCTCTGCTGAAGGATATCAACAACGGAATATCTACACAGATTGCCTATGAAACTCGCGAAAGTGAGGGCACGCAGTCTCCTCTCGAAACCCTGAGCCGCGGACGGGGGTCATGCCGTGATTGGGCAGTTCTGCTTGCAGAAAGCGCACGGCTCCTGGGCCTTGGGGCCCGCCTCGTTTCCGGCTACCTGTTCGATCCGAACAATGACCTTGTGGGCTCAGCAGCCTCTGGATCCACACATGCCTGGGTCGAGATCTACCTTCCGGGCGCAGGTTGGATTACCTTCGATCCGACCAACCGAAGTCTGGGCGCAGGCAACCTCATTCCTGTTGCTGTCGCACGTGATATCCGTCAGGCGGTGCCGGTCGCAGGGAGCTTCGCCGGACCATCGGATGCGCTGCTTGACATGACCGTTGCGGTCAGCGTTTCGTGCCTGCCCACCTCCCTGTAAAGCATCCTATCATTCTGGAAGGTCAAGCAGCAGGAAAAAGCGCGACCCCCTTTATCGAGATGTTTCCATAGGTTGTTAGAGATGGGCCAGCCTTCCAAACCATCTCGACCTGTCCAAAACAGTACCTGGTGGTTCCGGTATGGAAGATGCGGCCTTGTTCTCGAAAGCGGCCATGACCTGTCGGGCATGACCGGGAGGCGGGTCATTTCCCGGCTGAAGAACCGGTCACCTCTTGCTGCCGATTGAGCTTTGATGGAACGAGGATCAGCGTGCTTCCATCACGTTAGATACCGCTTCCGAACTCGGGCTGGCGCGCAAACACCCATGAGCCGTTCCCTCGCAGTGCGCCAGGAAGGTCCCTCCGCTATCCCTCGATCATTGCGTCCGTCAGCACCCCTGCCGAGCGCCTTTACTCGTGGACGCGTTCAACGAACGTTGCAGCGGCGGTAGTTCTTCCTGCTTGAGATGCGTCCAGAGCCATCTCTTCCATGAGGACAGCCCGCTCACCGATGACCCGGAGGGCGATGCGGAGAGTTTCGTCAACCGCGCCCTCCTGCTCGTGAGCCAAGTTTGACCGTAACGGTGTCCCACCTGACAGCGGAAGCGTAGCGGAGAGCGTCTAATTTGCGGCAAGGTTCCTGAGTTAGAATTGCTTGGCGTTCGGGTGGAAATGCCTGGCGACCGGCCTAGCTTTCTCAATCTCTGTCTTGGCCGGAGCTATTCAGCCTGCCGCACTGGTGGCTGGCCTTGCAGGCGGCGAGCTGGACGCGCCTTCATGGAGCGAAGGGAGGCTGATCGCCTTGTGAGAAGGGCCGTCCTTGCGCGATTGATCGTCACCCGAAGGGCCGAGACCAGGCCGCTGTCCTAACTATGGCGCCCCTGCACGGGCAGTCTCGGGACGAGACAAGCGGGCAGGACCAGGCGCAAAGGAAAGGCAGGGGGCTAAGCTCGGGGCGCAGGCCGGAGCCTAGAGTATCCTTCATTGTCTTCGCGTGTCCTATGCTTGTCGTAAAGGGATTTGCGCCGCTCTGTATCCGTTCAGGTCCCAGGCAAAGACGATGGCAGATCAGACTTCAAGACGGTCCTTCATGACCAAACCCGGGGACGCTCCAGCCACCGCCACTGCACGCCATGAATGGCGTGCAGTGGCTCTTGCTTCGCATAAGAGCCGGGATCTGCATAAGACAAGCGGGGTCCCTCGGGGCAGAAGGTCCAGGGCAACAAGCTCTAGACCGAATGAAACGAGGGACACAGCACGAATTAGCGGGGCGTGTGCACTGCTGCGTCATATCTGTTTGACACCTGAGAAGGGCACGGTGATCCTGCACTGTCAGCAGGAGACACACATGACCGACGCGCAGATCTTCCACACGTCACGATACGCGGACAGGAGCGCCATGCTGGAAGGCCT
>NZ_JBKGUN010000021.1:0-3379 GCF_046462195.1 Paracoccus sp. (in: a-proteobacteria)
CCGCTGCCCAAGGATACGGGCATCTCGTGATACCGTTGCGGGACCACGACGCAATCGAACCTGAGCGCATTGCACGGTTCTGCGCCACAGAGGGAGTTGCACCCGTCACGACCTCTCCGCTGCAGATCGAAAATGACATCTCCAGCACGGATCCGGCCATTCATCGCCGCGGTGTGGAGCGGCATCTTGCGGCTCTCCGGCTGGCGCGGGACATGGGCGCCGATCGAATGGGAGGTATTCTCTACAGCGCGTTTGGAAAAGCGTCCTCCGCTGCTACGGCCGAGAACTTCGGCGCCGCGGCCGAAGGGCTGGCACAGGTCGCGGAGGTTGCAGCAGCCAGCGGCATCACCCTTACATTGGAAGTTGTGAACCGCTACGAATCCAACCTCGTGAACACTGCGGCAGATGCATTGCGTCTGGTTGAGACCATCGGGAAGCCGAACGTGGGGATCCATCTCGACACGTTCCACATGAACATCGAAGAAGACGATATGATGTCTGCGCTGGAGTCTGTGCTGCCGCGGCTTGCATACTTTGAAGTCGATCAGAACCATCGCGGCAGACTAGGGCGCGGGTCTATTGACTTCATGCCCTTGCTTGCCCGGCTGAAGACGTCTGACTACAGGGGCCTGATCGGCGTCGAAGCTTTTTCGTCGGCAATCTCGCATCCTGATATCGCAGCGGGCGTCGCTGCATGGCGACCCTTGTTCACTGACGGCGATGATGTCGCCGCCGAAGGACGGGAAATTTTCGACCGCGCCGGATTTTGACTGTGGGTATTTTTGGCACCCTGCAAGGTAGATTTGCTGGCTAGCTGTCCACAGCTGCATCAAGCGCCGGCATGGGAACGCGCAAAATGCAGGCGTTTTCGCGACACGCGTTGAGGCGACCATGCCCGACGCAGGGCCTATGGTTGAATGTGGACGGGAAGGAAACGGCGGAGATGGTCTTCGACTTTCGAGGCGAGGTCGTGTCTAATCGATCCGATAAAACACGTTGATGACTGTCTTGATGCAGGCAGTTAACGCAACACGCGCCGCGACACATGTTGCCGAGACAGCCCAGAAGACTGGCACAAGATCACAACGCCCGGCTGGGACGCTAGGCGGCTTGCAGCAGAACCTGCCTTTCCTGAGGAGTGGTTGGATTGCGATCTCGCCGCTGCCGCAATAACCAAGGCTTTGATGGAGGGAGAGGGAGGCCCGATGAGCAGTTCGGATCAGGACATTGGTCGCCTCGACATGATCTTGGCGGCCTTGCCGCAGGAAAATCTTCCCATGACGGTGAGCGAACTCGATGGCTATGTGACCGGCCTTCTTGCTTGTCCCGATCTCATACCGCCCTCTGAGTGGCTTCCCCATGTCTGGGGAGAAACAGGTGATGCCGGTTTCCCTGATGAGGCGACGGCGGAGGCGACGATCTCTGCAGTCATGGCCCACTACAACGCGGTGGCTGAAAAAAATCACGACAATCCCATGGATCGATCCGATCTACGAGATGGATCCGAACAGCGGCGAGACGCTTTGGGAAGCCTGGATCGGCGGGTTCACCTGCGCCATGCGCTTGCGCCCTGACCCCTGGCAAGCCTTGCTGGAGCAGGCCGATGAGGAGGTGCGCTAGTCTCTGATCTTCCTGCTGGTCTTGCAGGACATCAATGAGGGGACCAGCACGTTCTCCGAGGAGGAGATCGATGAGGTCGACCTCCATGCGTCTGACCTGATCCCCAACTGCGTCGCCGCGATCTTGCTTGTATCGCATCCGGAGCTAATCATGAGGGCCGACAACCTTTCCCGGGCGCCCGTCAGGGGCACGCGCCCCGCCGGCAACGAGCCCTGTCCCTGCGGGTCGGGACGCAAATACAAGCAGTGCTGCGGCAAGAACTGACGCGCGCGGTCGCGTCTTTGTTCGGCAGATCCTGTGCAGCTTACGCAAGCTCCACCGTAGGCGTCGCGGCGGCTCCGGACGAGAGTGCTCCGAACAACACCCGGCGAGATGCCAGCACGTCAGGGCCCGTGGGTCTTGCTGAGGATCAACAGTGCCACCTCATCAAGAGGATGCGCGTTCAGGACGACGCAGGGTGTCTTTCGTCCCGCTGTCGATAAGGCTTCCAATCAGGCGCATCAGTTCCTGCTTTTCAGGCCCGAAGCCTCCCTGAACCAGAAATTCACCAAGGGCCACCTCGCTGACCTGGCCACCGGACGGAAGGTTGGCTCGATGCCGGACAACAATGCGCTCGCTCTCCGGATCGCGCCCCAAGCTCCAAAGGTCACCGTTAGCGCTTGCATAGAGTAGCCTTTCCTGTGTGAGCACCTGTCGCTTCCTCCCTGCTTCGTTGCTGTGCATCAGGCTGCACTGCGGGCGTCCCGATGTCCAACGCTTGCCAATTCTGGCATCACCCTAGAGCCGGTTGCAGTCAATTGACCTCATACCCTGCGGCTTTGAAGTAGTTGTAGCATTCCTCGTCGGAGAACAGGTCGCAGACTTGGCCAACCGCGGCCCATAGCTGATCATAGGTCCGTGCGGCAGCTTTTCTGACAAGAGCCTTGAGCTTGGCAAATGCCATTTCGATCGGATTGAGGTCGGGACTGTATGGCGGCAGGAACAAGAACCACGAGCCGATATCATGCAGTGCAGCCGCTGCGGCAGGGCTCTTGTGGCTGGAGAGGTTGTCCAGAATGACGACGTCGCCGGCCCGGAGCGTCGGGACCAGTTGGGTTTTGATATAAAGTTCGAACATCTCGGCGTTCATCGCCCCGTCGATCACCCAAGGCGCGTCCAGCCGGTCATGGCGCAGCGCTGCAATGAAGGTCTGGCTCCGCCAATGTCCAAACGGCGCATGATCCACGAAACGTTGCCCGCAGGGCGACCAGCCGGTAGTCTTGGTCATGTTGGTCTTGAGCCCGGTTTCATCAATAAAAGCCAAACGCCCCAGATGGTTGGCCATGAAAGGTTGGCGCCTCGCGATCCAAACATGACGCAGGCCAGCAACATCCTGGCGCTTCTGTTCAAGCGCCTGCAGGGCTTTTTTTGTGTGTCAATCCGAGCCCGCGCAACATCCGCCAGACAGTGGCACGGTGGACGGCGATGCTGTGGGTTTGGGCCAGTTCAGCCACCAGTTCATTGAGCGTGATCTCGCCTTTGGCCGTGACACGCGCCTTGAGCCAACCGGCCACGCCCACCAGCTTCCCGTGCCCGCCGCCATTGCCTTGCTGTCTCGGCGTCAACAACCCGGTCTCGCGTCGCAGCTTCACCAGATCGTTGACAAATTTTGGCGAAACCCGAAAGTGCCGCGCCGCCTCGCGATGCCCATGTCCTTCGTCCACATAGGTCACGACCCGCGTCCGAAGCTCCATTGGATGTGGCTTGCCCATCAGATCCC
>NZ_JBKGUN010000022.1:0-9324 GCF_046462195.1 Paracoccus sp. (in: a-proteobacteria)
ATGCAGGACGCCGTTTGGTCCGTCCATCTTTCCCTGAAGCGCCGCATAAACGGCCCGCTGCTGCTGAACCCGGTTTTGTCCTCGGAAGCTATCGTCGATCACCTCGGCAGCATAATGATTGCCGTCGCCTGCCAGATCCGTGATCGTGATACGGGCTGCAGGGAACGCGGCCCGTATAAGAGCTTCGATATCATGCGCTTCCATTGCCATGGGTGTTCCTCTTGTCGTTCGGTTAAGATGTAGGAGATGCACTGCTCCCTCGCAAGGCCAACAAAAACGGCCGCCTCCCCAGCAGGACGCGGCCGCGTTGTTGCGCAGACGTTGCGAGATCAGTTGGTGGCGCTGACAGCACCTACCGTGCCACCAACGACGGCACCTACTGGTCCACCGATGACCGCACCGCCGACCCCGCCGGTCGCCGCACGTTCGCGCACATTGTCGCCACATGCCGCCAGTGTCAGCATGGCTCCGCAGAGTCCGAGTGCCAGAATTCGCATCGTGAAGAACCTTTCGTGAATGAGGAAGCGAACTATGGAAGATAGACGCAGCAGCGGGTGAGACAGTTCCGTTGCTAAGCTTGATCTCTCGTTTCTACTATTTCTGTCGCTCTGTTCGATTTCGGCGAACCTGTGCCCCTTCCCAACACCGAAACCGGGACAAAGACCGAGACATAAACGAGACATAATTTATGAGTTCAGGCAAATCGTCAGCACATTGCTGTTTTTTGCAAACTTGGGTAATAGATTAGCAAGATCATGCGTACTGAGCCGATCTTTCACGTCCTGCGGTAAGATTTTCAGCAAGCTTTCTGCGAAAATTGTCAGATCACAATTCTGATGTTGGCGACATAGGCTCTGTTTCTATTGGGTGTAAGAGCACCAAGTCAGAACTATTAGGATTCATGTTGGGACGGTTCAGCAGATGAAGAAGACTCCCTTCAGGTTTGGTTTCGATCGACAGCGATAGCTAATGAGACCTTTGGAGGTGCTTTTCAAAGAGCTTTGCTACAGCTGTTGGCGGTCTAAAAAGCGCAATGCTTCATGATAATGTAAAAGCACGTCGCTCGCCCCAGTCCTTTCTGCCCCCGCCAGCCTTGCCTGCCGGGGGATAGGGGGTGCGCTGTTTGCCGACCGGTCCGACTTGCGGAGGATCAGCGTCCTGCTGCGTTTAATAGGAGCCAGCACATCGCCAAGGCGCTTGTTCTCGGTGATCGCAGTATGGGCCACGCGCCGCTGGCTGGATCGAAAATGCGATAGCGCAGCAGAACGCCTTTCCAGCGGATCTCGACGGGTCAATCTGAATAAGCACAGGTCTCGACATGACGCCCGATCGCGCTTCGCGCATGCTGGCTGTCATCGAGGATGAACTTCCGGCGCTCGTAATGCACTACGAGGCTCGCGCCGACTTGTCGCTGGTCGCGAACGCAGAAATATCAGCCAAGCGTGACGCGGGCAGATTGAGTGGCCAATGGAGGTTGTCGGCCGGGCAGGGGGATGGGCAAAGCGCAGATTGTGCCGCTCGATGAGGCCCAGCAGGAAGATGTTGCCCGCTTCCATGTTGCTGATCCCCGCCAGCCGCAACTTCTTAACCAGCCGGTCCTGCAACGTTCGGTTGGCCCGTTCCACCCGGCCGTTGGCCTGCGAACTGTTTGCGCAAAAGATCTCGATGTTCAGCTCGCTCAAAGCGCGGCTGAACTGTGTCATTCCGTGCCCGCTGCGGGCCTTTGTCCTGTTGACGCGGAAAACGCTGTGCTTGTCGGAATGAAAGGCCACCGGCAGACCATGCTCGTGCAGATAATCTGTCAGGGCCGGGAAGTAGCTTTCGGTCGACTCCGAGCGCACGAAGCGCAGATGCATGAGCGCACCAGTGACATGGTCGATGAAGACCAGCAAAGAGCAGGGCGGAGCGAAGTTCTCGAACCAGCAGTGTCCCGAGCCGTCGATCTGGATCAGATCACCCAAAGCTTCCCACCGCAAACGGGGCTGATGCACGCGGCGGCGCTGCGCCCGGCTTTGCCAAATCCCGTCCGTAATCATCCACTTGCGCAACGTCTCCAAGGAAACCTGGATGCCGTGCCGCTCGGCAATATTCTTGGCCGCCCGCGTCGGGCCGAAATCCGGATAATCCTGCCGGATCAGCGACGGGACATAGTCACGCTTCAGATTGTTGATCCGGATGTTGGACGGTCTGTGCTGCCCGGCCATCGCGCCGTCGTCGCTAATGCTTTGAAGCAGGCGCTGCACCTGCCGCGAGGTGAGGCCCAGAAGGTTCGCCGCTGTCACGCTGCGCACGCTGGCATCCAGCATCTGAGCCAGAACCTCAATACGCTGCAACTCGCGCTCGCTCATCAGAACCAGTCCCATCTCAAAGCCCCCAGTATTCCGGATCAAGCTTCACGCGTCAGGGAGAGGCGACAAACTAACTTTGCCAGATGGCGACAATTTTACTTTGAAACAAAAATGATAATCAGTATTATGTATTATAGCAGGTCAAGTAAAGCTACTTATCCAACTTTTCCTTATCTTGCCGTCACCTGCTGGTATCTTGCAGTTTGTTTAGGAACATCAGGAGACATCAATGGCACTTTCATCTCCAGTCTGTGCATTCAATGATCGTTGGTTTGAGTTTTCATTGCTTGGCACTGACGGTCGCGAATATTGCTTGGCTGAGTTAGTTGGGAAACGCGCTACTCTGCTGATGTTTATTTGCAATCACTGCCCATACGTGCAAGCAATACTTGATCGTATCCTTCGTGACGCGCATGCACTTATAAACCAAGAAATTGGAGTAGTAGCCATTTCATCGAATGATGCCTTGAGCTATCCTGAAGATAATTTTGAAAAGATGGCCCTTCTCGCAAGAACAGAGGGATTCCGTTTTCCTTATCTTTACGATGAAAAACAAGAAGTTGCACGCGCTTACGGCGCTGAATGCACACCTGACTTCTTCGGTTACAATGCGATTGGCGGGCTTCAATACCGCGGCCGTCTGGATGCGTCCGGACGAAATCCTGGCCCGGAGGACGCTCCCCGTGAACTTTACGAAGCTATGCTGCAGATCGCTGCCACTGGCAACGGTCCGCAGCATCAAGTTCCTTCGATAGGATGTTCGATAAAATGGAAGGCAGCATGAACATGGAACGCCCCTGCCCGATCGTCTTTGACTTGGACGGAACATTGATCGACAGCGCTCCGGATATTCATGCATGCGTTAATATTGTACTGCGACAGCACCGCATGGCGCCCCTTAGCCTCACGAGGGTCCGCAGCTTTATCGGCGGCGGCGTTGAATTATTGTGGACGCGTATCATCGCAGCCACTGACATCGATCCTGTTCATCGTCCCGCTCTTATTGCGGCTTTCATGGCCCGCTATCACGATGCGACGTCCCTGACGCGCCTGTTTCCCGGTGCTCTTGAGGCAATGGGCCGACTTGCCGACGCTGGTCATCCACTAGGTTTGTGTACGAACAAGCCGATGGGTCCTACGCGCGTCGTTCTTGAACATTTCGGTTTTTCGAGCCTGTTGTCAGCGGTCATTGCCGGGGATTCTCTTCCCCAGAAAAAACCGGATCCCGCGCCGCTTCGCATGGCATTGGAAATGCTGGGCGCGGCTGGGCCTGCGCCTGCGGCGCTCTATGTCGGTGACAGCGAATTTGATGCAGAATGCGCTGCTGCCGTCCCGGTTCCGTTCTTGTTGTTTACCGGCGGATACCGCCTGAAGCCGGCTGAGGAATTACCTCACACAGCACGCTTCACCGATTTTCTTGCGCTCCCTGATCTTGTGGATCGTGCCAAAGCTGCCTGAGCAGCCGTGGCCGACAAGGCTCCGCGCATCCTTGACAAACCAGTGGGAAAGCCTGCAGGTCAGAACCTGTCACCATCCCGGAGGGTCGCCATGGATCTGCGTCAACTTACCCCCACGCTTGCCGTTTCGCCACAGATATTGCCCGAGGATGTTCCTGAACTTGCACGTGCGGGCTTCAAGGTTCTGGTCAACAACCGCCCTGATGATGAGGTCGGCGCCGAAATCGACCATGGCGCCATGGAAAAAGCCGCGGCCGAGGCTGGCATGCGGTATCACTATCTGCCGTTTCCGCCGGGCCAGATCACGCCTCATCTGATCTCGGAATTTGGCAATGCTACAGCTGGCGTTGCACCGGTCGTGGCATACTGCCGCTCGGGAAACCGTTCGACCGTCCTCTGGGCACTTAATCAGGCTGGCAAGCTTCCCGAGGACGAGATCCTCGCAACGGCAGCAAAGGCTGGCTACGATCTGACCGGCGTTCGACCGCTGATAGAATCGCTGGCCCGCCGCGGCTGAGAAACCAAAAGCCTAGGTCGGTACGTCCAGCGCCCTTTTCACATTGGCTGTCCAACCCAGCAGGTTGGCACCACCGGCACGAAGGGCGGGACGCTTCATAACACTGGGTTTTTCGCCTATCATGATGACAGGGTCTGCGCTACGTTCGCTTTCGGACATGGCGCGCCATGTCAGGCTGGCGCGGTTGATGATCTTGCCGCCAAAGTCATCAACCAGCGCAGCCCTCTCCTCATCCGACAGCGGCTCTTTCTGAACATCACGAAATGCAACCGACCATCCATTCTGCTCAAGCGCCGCCTGCGCCTTCTGACAGGTCGAGCAATGGGCCAGTCCATACATCGTCAGCGTCTTGGACATAAAGTGCCCTTCAGATGAAGGGAACAAAAGGAACGCCACAGGCGGACAAGGACAGGACGCACAGGAAAGCCAAGGTCAGGCGCATCAAAGCAACTCCGTCATTGATATGTATTCGCGATCTATCGCGTTGTGTCCGTCATTCCGCAAGTCAGAAATCTGTGCCATGCTCGTCCGGGCCGTGCAACTGACGCCGAACACGCCGCATCCCCAACCACACCACCAGTACCGCTACAGGGGTCAGGACAGCCACCAGATAATTCTTGTCGATCGATGCCAAACTCGCGACCGGCATCAGGGCATAACCCAGCAAGCCTACAAGGTAATAGCTGATCGCGACCACCGACAGCCCCTCGACCGTGTGCTGCAGCCGCAGCTGCAGGTCGGCGCGGCGGTCCATCCGCTCCATGATTTTCTGGTTCTGGGCACTGCGCTCCACATCGACGCGCGTGCGCAGTAACTCGGCGGCCCGCGCCGCGCGTTCCAGCATCGTGCGCAAACGTCGTTCGGCTGACTTGGTGGTGCGCATCGCCGGCTCGTACCGCCGGCGCATGAATTCGCTCAGCATTTGCCGATCCAGAAAGCGCGTTTCCCGCAAGGTCGAGATCCTGTCCTGCACGATCGCCTCATAGGCCGCGGTTGCACCGAAGCGGAACGAATGCTGCACCGCCTGCGCCTCCAGCTCGGTCGAGACGGCCAGCAACTCCTGCAACAACTGTTCTGCAGGCTGATTGTCATCTGCCATGGAGGCAAGAATATCCGTCAGAAGCGGCTCAAGCTCGTTCAGGCGCCGGCTCAGATCCCGCGCACGACCCAGTCCCAGCATCGACATGGCGCGATAGGTTTCAAGCTCGACCAGGCGGTGCACCAGGCGACCGATGCGGCCCTCCGAGGTGCCGCGGCGCACGAACAATGCAAAGCGCATCCAGCCGTTCGCGTCGATCCGAAAATCACTGGCCACCATCGCGGCCTCGTCCAGCACCCAGATGGCGGCAAGACTGTCGCGCGCAAACCAGCCGTTCACATGGGCCAGCGCTTCCTCCGGAGTATCGGGAAGCCAGTCCACCTGCACCATGACAGCGGCCAGACGCCGTCCGGGCGCCGCCATCTGCCAATCCTCGGAAAAGATCGCCGCCGCTGATGGATCAAAGGGCCGGATCGGCAGGCCCGGCGTCAGGGCCATGTAGCTGACGAACTCGGTATGGCTTTCCCATTTCAGGTCATGGCGGCCAAGGCGCCCCTGATAATGGCTGTCCTCGGCATCAGGCCGCGGACCGCCATGGCGTGACACCAGTTCCGCCAGATGCGCGGCATCGAGAGCCCGATCGCGATTAGCGGCGTCACGTGGTTCCTTGAAGGCCACGAAGACGGCAGTGGACGGCGCCGACATCCGTATCGAGGGCCGCGCATGAAGCTCGTTGACCAGCGCATAGCGCAGCGGGTGTTCATTTGCCGGTCCCATTGATCGTCCTGTCCCAAAGGGGGTACAAGCCCCCTGCCCCAGCCATGCCCGGAAAAATGGCGCCTCAAGCGCTTCCAGGCCAAAAGTCGAACCTTTCAAAAACGCCCGCCAAGGTTCTGGCGGGCGCATTCATTGCTTCTTTCAGTTCTTGGACGTCAGTCGATCATCGGCAGCAGCTTGTTGATGCTATCCTTGGCGTCACCATAGAACATCCGCGTGTTGTCCTTGAAGAACAGCGGGTTCTCGATGCCCGAGTAACCGGTGCCCTGACCGCGCTTGCTGACAAACACCTGCTTGGCCTTCCAGACCTCCAGAACCGGCATGCCGGCGATGGGGCTGTTCGGATCGTCCTGCGCGGCTGGGTTCACGATGTCGTTCGAACCGATGATGATCACCACATCGGTCGAAGGAAAGTCATCGTTGATCTCGTCCATCTCCAGCACGATGTCGTAAGGCACCTTTGCCTCTGCCAGCAGCACGTTCATGTGGCCCGGCAGGCGCCCGGCGACCGGATGGATCGCAAAGCGCACCGTCTTGCCCGCAGCGCGCAGCTTGCGCGTCAGCTCGCTGACGGCGCCCTGAGCCTGAGCCACGGCCATGCCGTATCCCGGCACGATCACGACGCTGTCGGCCTCGTTCAGCGCAGTCGCCACGCCGTCAGCGTCGATGGCGATCTGTTCGCCCTCGATGGCTGCGGCAGGCCCGGTCTCGCCGCCAAAACCGCCCAAGATCACGCTGACGAAGTTCCCGTTCATCGCCTTGCACATGATATAGGACAGGATCGCGCCCGAGGAGCCGACCAGCGCGCCCGTCACGATCAGCAGATCGTTTCCAAGCGTGAAGCCGATCGCGGCGGCAGCCCAACCCGAATAGCTGTTCAGCATCGACACGACGACCGGCATGTCGGCGCCACCGATCCCCATGATCAGGTGATAGCCGATGAAGAACGCCAGCAGCGTGATCACGATCAGCCAGAAGACGCCCGGACCCACGCCCGTGAAGTAAAGGATCCCGAACAGGATCGACAGCGCCAGCGCCCCGGCGTTCAGCATGTGCCCGCCCGGCAGCTTCTTGGGCTTGCCATCCACACGGCCCGCAAGCTTGCCGAATGCCACGACCGACCCGGTGAAGGTGATCGCGCCGATGAAGATGCCCAGAAAGACCTCGATCTTCAGCATGGCGATCTCAGCGGGTGTCTTGTGCGCCAGAACGGCGGCAAACCCTTGGAAGAATTCGGGCAGGCCGTCGGCCCGGGCACGCATGACACGGGCCAGTTCGATCTGCGCGTTGAAGCCGACGAACACGGCGGCTAGGCCGACCAGGCTGTGCATGGCCGCGACCAGTTGCGGCATTTCCGTCATCTGGACGCGCTTGGCAACCAGCCAGCCGATCGTCCCGCCGATGGCGATCATGACCAGTGACAGGAACCAGTTGCCGGCACCCGGTCCGATCAGCGTCGCGACAACGGCCAAGGCCATGCCGGCAATGCCGTACCAGATCGCCCGCTTCGCACTTTCCTGTCCCGAAAGCCCGCCAAGCGACAGGATGAACAGGACCGAGGCGACCACATAGGCCGCGGTGGTGAATCCGTATTCCATTCCTGCCCCCTTACGACTTCTGGAACATGGCGAGCATGCGCCGGGTGACCATGAAGCCACCAAAGATGTTGATGCCCGCCATCAGCACGGCCAGCGCACCCAGCAGGACGACCCACCACGACCCGCTGCCGATCTGCATCAGCGCGCCCAGGATGATGATCGAACTGATCGCATTGGTGATCGCCATCAGCGGCGTATGCAGCGAATGGGCAACGTTCCAGATCACGCGGAAACCGATGAAGCAGGCCAGGACAAAGACGATGAAGTGCGACATGAAGCTGACAGGCGCGACCATGCCGATCAGCAGCAGCAGCAGCCCGCCGCCGACCAGCAGACCGACCTGCCGGCGCGTATCACCCTTGAAGGCCAAGGCCTCGGCGGCACGACGCTCTTCCGGCGTCAGTTCCTTCTTCTTTTCCTTGGGCTTCTGCGCGGCGATCGCCGCGACCTTCGGCGGCGGAGGTGGCCAGGTGACGTCGTGATCATGGGCGACGGTCGCGCCCCGGATCACGTCGTCCTCCATGTTGTGATGGATCACGCCGTCTTTCTTCGGCGTCAGATCCGTCAGGAAGTGGCGGATGTTGTTGCCATAAAGCTCGGATGCCTGCGCACCCATGCGCGACGGAAAGTCGGTATAGCCGACGACCACAACGCCGTTCTCGCTGACGATACGTTCGTCCGGAACGGTCAGGTCGCAGTTGCCGCCCTTTTCAGCCGCCAAGTCGATGACGACGCTGCCTTGTTTCATGGCAGCGACCATGTCGGCCGTCCACAGCTTGGGCGCGTCGCGGCCCGGGATCAGCGCCGTGGTGATGACGATGTCCATCTGCGGCGCCAGTTCGCGAAAGCGCGCCAACTGCTTTTCCCGGAACTCCGGCGACGACGGTGCCGCATAACCGCCGGTGGCGGCCCCGTCCTGCGCATGCTCGTCGAATTCAAGATAGACGAATTCCGCACCCATCGATTCGATCTGTTCGGCCACTTCGGGACGCACGTCGAATGCATAAACCTGCGCGCCGAGGCTGACCGAAGTTCCGATCGCGGCCAAACCGGCGACCCCTGCCCCGACGACCAGCACCTTGGCCGGCGGAACCTTGCCGGCGGCGGTCACCTGCCCGGTGAAGAACCGTCCGAAATTGTTGGCAGCCTCGATGACGGCACGATAGCCGGCGATGTTGGCCATGGACGACAGCGCGTCCATCTTCTGGGCGCGGCTGATCCGCGGAACCATGTCCATCGCGATCGCGGTGATGCCCTGCTCCTTGGCCAAGGCCAGAAGATCCGCGTTCTGTGCGGGATAGAAGAACGAGATGACCGTCTGGCCTTCGCGCATCTGCCCGATCTCGGCTTCCGTGGGCTGACGGACCTTTGCCAGCACATCAACGGCTCCGATCAGTTCGGCTGCCGTCTGACACAGTGTCACGCCCGCCGCACGATAATCGTCATCGGAAAATCCCGCCCGGTTTCCCGCGCCGCTTTCGATAAAGACTGTATGCCCAAGCTTTCCAAGATGCCCGGCCGAGGACGGAGTGATGGCCACCCTCGCCTCGCCGTCAAAGCCCTCTCTCAAAGCGCCAATCTTCATGGC
>NZ_JBKGUN010000023.1:0-6856 GCF_046462195.1 Paracoccus sp. (in: a-proteobacteria)
GTCGCCATCAACAAGGACGAGGAGGCCCCCATCTTCCAGGTGGCCGACTATGGCCTCGTGGGCGACCTGTTCACCCTTGTCCCGGAACTGACCGAAAAGCTGTAGGGCGCCCCATTCCCCCTGAAGAAGCCAAAACCGCCTCCGCCCCTCGGGGGCGGTTTTGCATTGCAGCAGGGCAAGCCCCACCCTATCGTCCCGGCGACGGAAACCAGAGGTGCACAAATGGCAATTCAATCGGTTGGCGTGATCGGAGCAGGTCAGATGGGCAGCGGGATTGCCCATGTCTTTGCGCTGGCCGGCTATGATGTGCTGATGACCGATATCAGCCAGGAAGCATTGGACAAGGCCATCTCGCTGATCGACCGGAACCTGGAACGTCAGGTCAGCCGCGACAAGATCACGGCCGAAACCAAGGCCGCTGCCATGTCCCGCCTGCGCACGACGCTGAAGCTGCCCGACCTCGGACGGACCGATCTGGTGATCGAGGCCGCCACCGAACGCGAAACTGTCAAGCAGGCCATTTTCGAGGATCTGGTTCCGCATCTGAAACCTGAAACGATCCTGACATCGAATACATCCTCGATCTCGATCACACGGCTGGCCAGCCGCACCGATCGGCCGGAAAAGTTCATGGGCTTCCACTTCATGAACCCCGTCCCGGTCATGCAACTGGTTGAACTGATCCGCGGCATTGCGACGGATGAACCGACCTATCGCGCTCTGCTGGAGGTGGTGGAAAAGCTGGGCAAGACCGCGGCCAGTGCCGAAGATTTCCCCGCCTTCATCGTCAACCGAATCCTGATGCCGATGATCAACGAGGCGGTTTACACGCTTTACGAGGGCGTGGGCTCTGTCCAGTCCATCGACAGCGCGATGAAGCTGGGCACCAACCACCCGATGGGTCCGCTGGAACTGGCCGATTTCATCGGGTTGGACACCTGCCTTGCAATCATGAACGTACTGCATGACGGCTTGGCGGACACGAAATATCGCCCCTGCCCGCTTCTGACCAAATATGTCGAGGCCGGGTGGCTGGGTCGCAAGACCAACCGCGGCTTTTACGATTATCGCGGAGAAACTCCAGTTCCGACGCGCTGATTGTCGCATTCTGACGGTCATTGCGTGACAATCCGCTCTTGACTGGGCGGACAATCAATAAACCCGACAGGAGAGCCCCATGACCAAGCCCCTTCTTGCCGCCGCTTTGGCGCTGACTGCCCTGACCGCTGTTCCGGCCTTGGCCGATGATGCCGCAACCTGCAAGACGGTCCGCTATTCCGACCCGGGCTGGACCGACATCACTGCAACGAATGGCGTCGCGGCCGCACTTCTGGACGCTCTGGGCTACACGCCCGAGATCGCCACGCTGTCTGTTCCCGTCGGATACGAAGCGCTGAAGGGAGCCCAAACGGATGTCTTTCTGGGCAACTGGATGCCCGCACAGCAGAAGTTCCGGGATGACCTGAATGCTTCGGGCGGCGTGACAGAGCTTGTGCAGAACCTGGAAGGGGCCAAGTTCACGTTGGCGGTCAATCCGGCAGGCGCAGAGTTGGAGGTGGCCGATTTCGCCGATCTGGACCAGCATCGTGATGCCTTTGAAGGCAAGATCTATGGGATCGAGCCTGGCGCCCCAGCCAACCAGTCCATCCAGGCAATGATCGATGCGGATGAATTCGGCCTTGGCGACTGGGAGTTGGTCGAAAGCGGCGAACAGGCCATGCTGGCGCAGGTGACGCGCAACCGCACGACGCCGACAGTGTTCCTGGCCTGGGCACCGCATCCGATGAACGAGGCGATCGACATCACCTATCTGTCCGGCGGTGATGCACAGTTCGGGCCGGACTATGGGGGGGCCACGGTTCATACTCTTGCGCGCACTGAATGGGTCGACGCCTGTCCCAACGCCGCCAAACTGTTCACCCAGCTGGTCTTTGACGTGCCGATGGAAAACCAACTGATGGGCAAGATCCTGAATGACGGCATGGACGCCAAGGAGGCCGCTCGCGAATGGATGGCGGCCAATCCCGATCAAATCGAACCTTGGCTGGAGGGTGTCACGACACTGGAAGGCGAGCCTGCCCTGCCGGCGGTGCAAGCGGCCGTGAGCGAGTGAACCGTTGAAGCCCAATATCCTGATCCTGATGGCGGATCAGCTGTCGGGGGTTCTTTTCCCCGACGGCCCCGCCGGCTTCCTGCACGCACCGAACCTCAGGCGGCTGGCCGAACGCTCGGCCCGCTTTGCCAACACCTATACCGGCAGCCCCCTCTGCGCGCCGGGACGGGCCAGCTTCATGTCGGGCCAGTTGCCGCGCCGCACGCGGGTTTACGACAATGCAGCCGAGTTTGCCTCGGATATTCCCACTTATGCGCATCACCTTCGCTGCGCCGGGTATCACACCTGCCTGTCGGGCAAGATGCACTTTGTCGGCCCTGACCAGTTGCACGGCTTCGAGGAACGGCTGACCACCGACATCTATCCCGCCGATTTCGGCTGGACCCCGGACTACCGCAAGCCGGGCGAGCGGATCGACTGGTGGTATCACAACCTTGGCTCCGTCACCGGGGCGGGCGTTGCCGAGATCACCAACCAGCTGGAATATGACGACGAGGTTGCCTATCACGCCTGCCGCAAGCTTTACGATCTGGCGCGCGGACAGGATGATCGGCCTTGGTGCCTGACGGTCAGCTTCACCCATCCGCACGATCCTTTCGTGGCGCGGCGCAAATACTGGGACATTTACGAAGGCATTCCTGAACTGGAGCCTCCCGCCACGATCCCGTACGAGGAAATGGACCCCCATTCCCAACGCTTGATGGACGCCTGCGACTGGCGGGGTCTTGAGATCACCGATGATCACATCCGTCGGGCGCGGCAGGGATATTTCGCCAATATCAGCTATGTCGACGACAAGATCGGGGAAATCCTGGAGGTGCTGGACGCCACCAGGCAGGACACGATCATCTTGTTTCTGTCGGACCACGGCGAGATGCTGGGCGAGCGGGGCCTGTGGTTCAAGATGAACTTCTTCGAAGGCTCAGCCAGGGTCCCGCTGATGATCAGTGCGCCGGGGCTGGAGCCGGGGCGCGTGGATCAGCCGGTCAGCACCATCGACGTCCTGCCGACGCTGTGCGACCTTGCAGGCTTGCCGATGGACGAGATCGCGCCTTGGACCGACGGCGTCTCGCTGGCGCGTGGGGCCGAGCGCGGGCCCGTGCCAATGGAATATGCTGCCGAGGGCAGCATCACCCCGCTTGTCGCCTTGCGGGACGGACGCTGGAAATATGTGGCCTGTCAGGCCGATCCGGACATGCTGTTCGATCTGGAACGCGACCCGTCCGAGCGCCAAAACCTTATTGGCGACCCGGCCCATGCCGACACGCTGGCCCATATGCAGGCGCTGGCACGGCAACGGTGGGATCTGGATGCCTATGATGCCGAGGTGCGGCAGTCTCAGGCGCGCCGGTGGATCGTCTATGAAGCACTGCGGAACGGAGCATATTACCCTTGGGACCACCAGCCGCTGCAGAAGGCGTCCGAGCGCTATATGCGCAATCACATGGACCTGAACGTGCTGGAAGAAAGCAAGCGCTTTCCCCGAGGCGAATGAGGGTACGGGGCCGGTTGCTCCGGCCCCGTGGCATCAGGATCAGGCGTCGGTCTTTTCGCCACGCTTTTCCATGAACTGGTCGAACTCGGACTTGTCCTTGGCTTCACGCAGCTTGGCCAGGAAATCCATGAATTCGCGATGCTCATCCTCCAAGCGCTTCAGCGTCTGTTCGCGATAAGCGTCGAACGCGGTGTTGCCAGTCGATTGCACGACATGGCGCGACGAGTAGCTGCGTTTGCTGCATCCAAACATGCGTTTGCTCCAGATCATGTAGGCAAGAAGGGCAAGGCCGATTGGCCAGAAGGCAACGAAGCCCAGGACCATGGCAACGATCCATGCGGGACGCCCGCGCTGGTCAAGCCAGTCCCGGCCGCGGGAAAGAACTTCGCCAATGCGAGGGCCGTTGGAGGCCGGGCGAAGAACCTCGGGGGCAGTGTTCATCTGGTGTCTCCCTATGTTAATGTTATTCACATTTACATAGATGGGCGTGAGGGTTTTGTGGTCAAGATGAATTGCAAGATTTATTCAGAAATCAGTCCAAGACCGCGCAAATAGATGATCGCGCCACTTTCGAGCATTTCAGCCGGCGCGACAGGGCTGCGGCTACCGGGTTTTCCCCTGCCAAACAGCTCGACTACGCCATGGCTCAGCGCCCAGATATGGTTTGCCACCATGCGGGAGGGCGGTCGACTGTCTTCTGGCAAGCGTGCGGCCAGAGCCTCGGCCGCGGCAATCAGCACGCCCTGCGCGCGGCCGGAGGCTGTGGCCAGTTCGGCATTACCGGCCACTGAAATTCCGGATTCGAACATTGCCATGTAATAGCCGGGCCGCTCGGCCGCGAAATCAAGATAGGCTTGGCCCATCCGCAGGAAGGCTGTCAGGGGCCGCGGGCGTCCGCCGTCGAAGGCGGCCTCCAACCGGGCAGCAAAGTCGAGAAAGCCTTGGCGCGCGATTTCTTCCAGCAGATCTTCCCGGCCCTTGAAATGCCGGTAGGGCGCCGCAGCCGACACCCCTGCACGGCGCGCGGCCTCGGTCAGCGTGAAGGCCTGCGGGCCCTGCTCTTCGATCAGGGCAGCCGTGGCCTCCACCAGTGCCTGACGCAGGTTGCCATGATGATAGGACTTGCGCTCGGGCACTACATGCCTTCGCCGAAATAATCCCCGACCAGACTTTCCAGCGCATCGGCCAGTTCAACAGCTTGGGGCCCGCTGGCGGTGATGCGAATCTGGCTGCCGCGCGGAGCGGTCAACATCAGCAGGCCCATGATCGAATCCCCGGACACGCTGAGCCCGTCCTTCTCCACCAGCACCTGAGCATTGAACCGTTCGACAACGTCAACGAACTTGGCACTGGCGCGTGCATGAAGTCCCTTGACGTTGATGATCGACAGATCACGCGTGATCGACCCGCTCATCGTGCACGAGATCCGGCGCCAAGGGCAGCGGGCGGCACATTATAGGAGTTGATGTACTTGCGCCCGGCTTCCTTGGCGAAGGAAACGGCATCAGGCACCGAAAGGTGACGGGACTTGGCCAGCTTGACCAGCATGGGCAGGTTGGCGCCATACAGGATGGTACGGTCCTGCACCGCACAGGCAGGCAGCGAAAGGTTCGATGGCGAACCTCCGAACAGGTCCGTCACCAGGACGACCCCGTCGCCCAGATCCACGGCATCCGCCGCTGCCTTGATTTCCGCAGTCTTGGCCACGCGGTCGTGATCGTCTTCGATCGCGACGGCAGCAATGCCCACCTGCGGGCCCACGACATGTTCGACCGCGGAAAGATATTCCCGTGCCAAACCGCCATGCGCTACGATGACAATTCCGATCAACGCGCCCCACCAAGTTCAAAAGCTTGCATCGTCAAGACGCCTGCCTCTGCGTCGCAGATGCTTCGCCCGTGGGCGAGGCATCTGCGCCAGAATGCAGCGCCGCTACACGACGCTCGAGTTCCCTATGTCTTATTGACACCGGCCAGCCGGCCTCTGCAAGCGCAACGGCCATCTTTTCCACCAAAGTGACGGAACGATGTTTGCCCCCGGTACAGCCGAAACCGATGGCCAGATGCGATTTGCCCTCCTCCATATGGGCGGGCAGCACGAATTCCACAAGATCGCGTGTCTTCGCGAAGAAGTCGGCAAAGCGGGCATCCGTGATCACATGGTGCTGAACTGCCGCATTCCGACCGTCCAGCGAGCGCAAGCTGGCGTCCCAATGCGGATTGGCAAGAAAACGGCAGTCGAACATCAGGTCCAATCCACGCGGCACTCCGCGTTTGTAGCTGAAGGAATGCAGGGACACCGTCAGGCGCTTGTCGGGGCGAAAATCGAACCAGCGGATCAGGTCCGCCTTCAGGTCATGGGGTGACAGTTCGGTCGTGTCGATCAGCACCTCGGCACGGGTGCGGATCTGGGCCAGCAGATCACGTTCCGCCTGTACGCCAGCCATTGGCTCGCTATCAGGGGTCAGGGGGTGGCGGCGGCGCGTCTCGTTGTAACGGCGCACCAGAACATCCGGATCACAGTCAAGAAACAGGACCTCGGGGGCATAGCGCGGGCTGCGCGTCAAGCGGTCGATCAACTCTATTACATTCGATGCCGAAAAATCCCGATTGCGGACGTCCAGCCCCAAGGCCAGAGGCACCGGGCGCGCCGGGCCGTCCAGCAACCGCGGGATCAGCGACAAGGGCAGGTTGTCGATCGCCTCGAAGCCCAGATCCTCCAGCACGTTGATCGCGGTCGAACGCCCTGCCCCTGAAGGACCTGTAATCAGAACGACCCTCTGGATGTCAGGCTGCGGATTGTCGTGAGGCTGGCTGTCATCGATCATGCGGCATCCTTCCGACGGAACGGCAGGCTCAGGCCAGGCGGTGCCCCAGCATCAGCTGCCGCAATGCAGCATAAAGATGCGGCCGATAGGGCCCGGGCACAAGCGAAACACGGACGCCCAGCCATTCATGGTCAAGTTGCTGTGGCAACCTTTCCACGCCCTCCAGACCAAGGTTGCAAGCCAGCATCACTGGCACCGGGCCAAAGGACGCGGCCGAAAGGATGCCCACACCTCGCGCCTCGATCTGGCCGCGAAGCGGGGCAGGACAATCGGCAAGCAAGGTCCCTCTTTCCAGACGCAGATCCGTCCGGTCATCCGCCACGAGAACTGCCCCCACAGCCATCAACTGCAACGCAAGCGTAGACTTGCCAGAGCCTGACGGTCCGAGGATGAGCACCCCCTTTTCTTCAATCGCGACTGT
>NZ_JBKGUN010000024.1:0-4206 GCF_046462195.1 Paracoccus sp. (in: a-proteobacteria)
GGAGCGAACAAGACAAGACAAGACAAGACAAGACAAGGAACAGACACATGCCCGACTTGCTGCGCAAAGCGGATCCGGAGGACGAGGGCCTTGTATGGGTAATTCGTGTCTGATCCTGCGGATCACGCATCTTGCCTTCATAGCTGAGCAACCCCCCCCCTTGTGAAAGGGGCAGGCGAAGCCAAGGCTTGCGTTCAACTGCGCCAGGTCGACAGGGTCATGTTTGCTGCCTTTGACGAAAATGACCTGAAGGGAGATCCGGCTGATGCCGGCTCTTCAGATTGTCTTGTTTGTTCGCCTCAGCAGGCGAAAACCCCTTTGATCGTTCATCATCCATGCAGGGGTGAGGCAAACGGTCGAGATATGCCTACCGTCTGGGTCTTGACGAACAACGCCGCACCGGAAAGAACGGGCGGCAACGATGCTGATCAAAAGGAAAGCCGATGAAGTTCCGATTTCCCATTGTGATCATCGACGAGGATTTCCGCTCCGAGAATACGTCCGGTCTGGGCATTCGAGCCTTGGCCGGGGCCATCGAACGCGAAGGCTTCGAGGTGCTGGGTGCCACCAGCTATGGTGATCTGTCGCAGTTCGCCCAACAGCAGAGCCGCGCCTCGGCGTTTGTGCTGTCGATCGATGACGAGGAGTTCAGTCCCGGACCCGATCTTGACCCTGTTGTCCTGAATCTGCGCAGTTTCATCGAGGAGGTGCGCTGGAAGAATGCCGATGTTCCCATCTTCCTCCATGGCGAGACCAAGACGTCCCGCCACTTGCCCAACGACATCCTGCGCGAATTGCACGGCTTCATCCACATGTTCGAGGATACGCCGGAGTTCGTGGCTAAACACATCATCCGTGAAGCCAAAACCTATCTCGAGGGCATTCAGCCACCGTTCTTCAAGGCGCTGCTCGATTACGCCGAAGATGGGTCCTATTCATGGCATTGCCCTGGGCATTCAGGGGGCGTGGCCTTTCTGAAAAGCCCGATCGGGCAGATGTATCACCAGTTCTATGGTGAAAACATGTTGAGGGCCGATGTCTGCAACGCGGTGGAGGAGCTGGGCCAGCTGTTGGACCATAACGGTGCCATCGGTGCATCGGAGCGCAATGCCGCGCGGATCTTCAATGCCGATCACTGCTTCTTCGTGACCAACGGAACGTCGACGTCCAACAAGATGGTCTGGCATCATGCCGTCGCTCCGGGTGATGTGGTGGTCGTGGATCGCAACTGTCACAAGTCGATCCTGCACGCGATCATCATGACCGGCGCGATCCCGGTCTTTCTGCGGCCCACCCGTAACCATTGGGGCATCATCGGTCCCATTGCCCGCTCCGAGTTCGAGCCCGAGTCAATCCGGGCCAAGATCCGGATGAACCCGCTGCTCCAGGACGTGGATGCCGATGCGGTGAAGCCCCGGATCATGACCCTGACCCAATCGACCTATGACGGCGTCCTCTACAACACGGAGGAAATCAAGCGGCTGCTCGACGGCTATGTCGATAACCTGCATTTCGACGAGGCTTGGATCCCTCATGCTGCATTCCATCCCTTTTACGGGACCTATCACGCGATGGGCCGCAAGCGCGAACGGACCAAGCATGCGCTGACCTATGCCACCCAGTCGATCCACAAGCTGTTGGCGGGTATTTCGCAGGCCAGTCATGTTCTTGTCCAGGACTCTGAGGAAACCAAGCTGGACAGACATCTGTTCAATGAATCCTATTTGATGCATACCTCGACCAGCCCGCAGTATTCGATCATCGCAAGCTGTGACGTGGCGGCCGCGATGATGGAGCCGCCGGGCGGCACCGCCCTTGTCGAGGAATCTATCCTCGAGGCGCTGGATTTCCGTCGGTCCATGCGCAAGGTCGATGAGGAATTCGGCGAGAACGACTGGTGGTTCAGGGTCTGGGGCCCTGATGAACTGGTCGAAGAGGGTATCGGCCGCACCAAGGACTGGGTGCTGCGCCGCACCGATTCCGAAGGGGTCCAGCGCGATGGCGAGGATAGCTGGCACGGCTTTGGCGACATGGCCCCCGGCTTCAACATGCTGGATCCGATCAAGGCCACGATCATCACGCCGGGTCTGGATATCGAAGGGCGTTTCGACAGCACGGGTATCCCGGCCTCGATCGTGTCCAAGTATCTGGCGGAACATGGCGTGGTGGTGGAAAAGACTGGCCTCTACAGTTTCTTCATCCTGTTCACCATCGGCATCACCAAAGGCCGCTGGAACACGCTTGTTGCAGCCTTGCAGCAGTTCAAGGACGATTACGATCGCAACCAGCCACTCTGGCGCGTGATGCCGGAATTCTGTGCCAAGCACCCGCGCTATGAAGGAATGGGGCTGCGCGAGTTGAGCCAGCATGTCCATTCGCTTTATGCGAAATACGACGTCGCGCGTTTGTCGACCGAAATCTACCTGACGGATCACCATCCGGCCATGACGCCTTCCGAGGCATTTTCGCACATCGCGCGCCGCAAGACACAGCGTGTACCCATCGACGAGTTGGAGGGCCGGATCACGACAAGTCTCGTGACCCCCTATCCGCCGGGAATCCCGCTCCTGATCCCGGGGGAAACGTTCAATGCCAAGATCGTGGACTATTTGCGTTTCAATCGCGAATTTGCGCGGGAGTGCCCGGGTTTCGAGACGGACATCCACGGTCTGGTGCAGGAAACCGGTTCTGACGGGGTGGTGCGTCATTACGCGGACTGCGTGATGTCGTGACACAAGGCTGACTGAAACGGCAGCTTGTCCTAATGCTGCCGACGCAACTTTGCCAGGGATGGCAAGGCCGTTGCCGAAGTTCCCGTAGGACATGCTTTGAGTGGCCTGCGGAGTGGAGGCCCTTGTATCTGGCTCTTTGAGCTTATGGAAATGAAGGGCTGAGAGACGGCTGCCACCCTGATGTTTCGGCCGAAATTTTGCAAGGGTAAAGCGTCATCAAAGCCGGCATTACGTTCCAAATCGCGCAACTGTGCCTTTTTACAGAGATGCTAGCGAACCCGGCACTGGATGCGTCTGCAGCGCATGCGGCTGGCAATCTGTTTTAGGTGTCTATCCTGAATTCAGAGCGCGCTCAATCCGATTACGCGCCCGTTTGCGTTGCTGTGTCCAGCGTCTATTCAAGACGGTTTACGCCGCAAGGCACCAGCGACGGTTTAACTCAGGACTTTGCTCTCATGGCAGTGGTTGCGCCGCAGCCAGCAAAAGATGGCTGAGCGGAGCGCCCGAACTTGCGCGCCATTTCCTCAGGGCTCAGCGTCGTCCGCCGCTAGCGCTCAATCCCGCGTTCCTTAAGAAGAAACAGGTGAACCTGACCTTCATCTTGCGATCCTGTCACGGTCAACCCCAGCCAGGCATGGGAGATTGGTCCCGGACCGCGCGCACCCTTGACCTCTGATGTTGTCGCCACTCTGGAATGTGGCGCGCTCTGATCTTCAAACAGGTCGCTGCCGATGCGACGTTTGGTAGCCGGCCCCGGCGCTCTTTCTCATGAAAAGCTGTCGGGAGGGGCTGGCGGTGCCGACATTCGTGATGTCACCGCGGGACAATCCAAATCCGCACTGACATATTCGATCTGCCGACAGCGAGGGCTGGGAAACGGCTTCAGCCGCGCATCGATTAGCGCGTCTTTCCACCCATCTCGTTTTGCCGCGATGCGGTTCCCATCGCCGCATACCGGCCGCTGTGCCTGTCAAACGGCCCGATCCGTCGCAGGATTGGTGCCTTGTTAAACGATCGCATGGGCCAGCGCCTCGATCAGGCGCTTGTTCTCCGTTACCAAGATGCGGGTACGCGCTACCGGGCAAAGGTCAAGCGTGCCATTCGGTACCGAGTTTTGGAAAGCTGTTCCAGCCGCGACCTGATCGTGTTGCCACTGCATAGGTTCTTCGCCCGCTTGCAGATTACGGCCCGGATGTTCCGCACAAAGGAGGTTCTGACTGCTGCCAAACATTTGGCTTGTCTCTTGGGCATCCACATCGTGAAGAACTGCGGCGTGATCACCTATGTACACTTCATGTGCAAGCATCATCAGAGTTGTCTCATTCAGGAGCCGAAGCATTGAAGGGCGACCAGTTGCCTGCCGGCAAGAGATCATGACCATGTTTCCTGATCTAGGCCGTGCTGACGAAAGGGATTCACCGGGCGAGCTGATCGTGATGCAAGCTGTTATCTGCGATGGAGGTCGGCTTGGCAC
>NZ_JBKGUN010000025.1:0-5528 GCF_046462195.1 Paracoccus sp. (in: a-proteobacteria)
CTGCTGCGATCAGCGCCGGGCGCTGGTGCCAGCGCCTCAGGAGCCGGGCCTCGCCCCGCCAGGCATAGCGCGCCAGGGCCCAGGTCAGGACCAGGACAATGAGAGCAGCGAGGAGGTTCGGCAGAAGCGCAATAAGGCCCGCCACCAGACGGGCGAGTTCGAACCGCAGGATGCGCAGCGGTTCAAGGTCGGGGATCATGGGCTTCCAACGTGCTCTCCATCATCCGGAAACGGTGGCGGTCGCAGCACGGTTCCCGGGAGCCGAGATGCGGCAGCAAACCCGCTGGATCAGCATGCCTTGGCCATTCAGGTTGCAGCCTATCGGCAATGCAGTGAGTGGTCGCTTCATACTCCCGCCCCAAGTTCAGGACCGCTGCGTCGCGACGCGTCGCAGCCTTGATAACCAACCAGTCGAAGCCGCGGAAGTAAGATACCAACAGCTGCACTTGTCAGTTCTTGCCGCAGCACTGCTTGTACTTGCGGCCTGAACCGGCAGGGACAGGGATCATTGCGACCGGGACGGGCGCTCCTGGCGGGGGCACGAGACAGGTTGTCAGCCTTCATGACCAGCTCCGGGCGCGACACAAGCAGGATCTGGGCAACACAGTTCGGGATCAGGTCGGGCGCCTGAAGGTCAATCTCGTCGATCTCTTCTTCCGTAAACTTGCTGGTCCCTTCATTGATATCCTGCAAGGCAAACAGGAAGATCATTGACGACCGCGTCTCCTCATCAGCCTGTTCAATCACTGTTTGCCAAGCGTCGGGGCGCAAGCGTAACGCACGGGTGTACCCCTCGATCCAGGGCTCCCAGAGCGTCTCGTCACTGTTCGGATCGACCTCGTATATCGGCTCGATCAAGGGGGTCTTTGCCATCTCCGAGGCGACCGCGTTGTAGTGGACCATCACTGCCGCAATGGTTGCCTCGGCCGTGGCCGGATCAGGGAAGCCGGCATCACCCGTTTCACCCCAGACATGGGGGAGCCATTCGGAGGGCGGGATGAGATCGGGACAGGCAAGGATGCCGGTCACATAGCCATCGAGTTCGCTCACCGTCATCGGAAGGCTTTCATGCGGCAAAGCCGCCAGCAGGTCGTCGAGATGGTCGAGGTCCTGGTCCGAACGGCTCACAGCGGGTCTGCCTCATGGCGAGGATCTGGATACTCATCCCAATGCCGGATCACAATCCAGCTGCGGTCCGAGCATCATGGACGTTCACGACGAGCAGCCCAGTCATGCGGCCAGCGCAAGGTTGCCCCATACCGGCGCAGAGCCGGGCCTTCGGCCCCAGCCGCATCACAGTTCAAGCCATTCAAGATGCGGCGGGCCAGCCTGTCCGCTTGGCAGTTGAACTTGGTCCCCGCGTGGGAGAGGATTGCTCCCGTAGCCAGCGGAGAACCTATGGATCGTGAGAACCTGGAACTGAGATCGATTGTCACTGGGGAGGGCCTGCTGCGGCTGCATCTGGAGCCGGTGGTCTTGTCCCGGCCCGGACTAGGGCAGCTGCTGGTGCGGGTCGAGGCGGCGCCGATCAACCCGTCCGACCTGGGACTGATGTTCGGACCGGCCGACCTGGAGACGCTGGCGCGTGACGGGCAGGCGCTGACCGCGCGCATTCCCGATCGCGCCATGCCCGCGATGCAGGCGCGGATCGGTCAGTCGCTGCCGGTCGGCAACGAAGGGGCAGGGACCGTTATCGAGGCGGGACCAGACCAGCAGCACCTGATCGGCCGGCGGGTGGCGATGCTGGGCGGCGCGATGTACGCGCGCCTGCGCCTGATCGAGGCCAAGGACTGCCTGGTCCTGCCCGAGGGTGCCTCGGCTGAGGAAGGCGCGGCGCTGTTCGTGAACCCGTTGACCGCGCTGGGCTTCGTCGAGACGATGCGGACCGAAGGGCACACGGCAATCGTTCATGCGCCAGCGGCCTCGAACCTCGGGCAGATGCTGGTGCGGATCTGCCAGGCGGACGGCATCGGCCTCGTCAACATCGTCCGCAGCCCCGAGCAGGTCGCGTTGCTGCGCGATCTGGGTGCGACGCATGTGATCGACAGCAGCACCGACAGCTTCAGCGAGGACCTGACCGAGGCCATCGCTGCCACCGGCGCCACGCTCTCCTTCGATGCCATCGGCGGGGGCGAGATGACCAGCACCATCCTGAACGCGATGGAGGGGGTCGCGGCCCGCAGCATGACCAGCTATGACCGGTACGGCTCGTCCGTGCTGAAGCAGGGCTACATCTACGGTGCGCTCGACACCGGTCCTTCGGTCCTGCGCCGCGACTTCGGCTTCAGCTGGCGCATCGGCGGCTGGCTGCTGTTCCATGCTCTGCAGCGTCTCGATCCGGCGACAGTCCAGCGGATGCGTCAGCGTGTGGTGGACGAGATGACCACGACCTTCGCCAGCCACTATGCCGCGCGCATCACACTGGAGGAGGCGCTGGAGCCCGAGACAATCACGGCCTATGTCCGCAAGTCCACTGGGTCCAAGTACCTGTTGACGCCTTGATGGAGTGGCGCATAACGAAGCAAAGTCTGCGCCCTGATCCTCCCGTCGAGCCAGCGAGGTCATTGCCAAGGTCACCCTGATCTGCGGTCCCTTGCAGTCATACGCCGCTACCCGGTTGCCTGAATGTGGGCGGAGATCTCGTGAAAGCCGCGCCCTGAGGCGCGGCTTTATGGCCGCAAGCGGATACGGTTCGGCGCGCATTCAGTCCATCTTTGGCCGCGCGTAGTGAGGAGCGGCCGGCGTGCCGTATCCGATGATGGACAAGACTTCCTCCGACCGGACAATCCAACCGGCCTCTACGAGCCGGGAGACGGATTGTTCGGCCTTCCGCTGATTCATGCGCGGAGCCGCCGCGAAGATCCTGACGGCTTTGTCCTATGCGATTTTGCCGTCGGGTCCGGCATATTCCGCCAGTACCGTCAGGCAGCCAAAGAGGTGCAGATCCTGTGTTTGAATCATTTCCTCGGCGATTTCCGGGTTCATCCAAGGGAAGTGAGGAAGTCTGCTCATAGTCATTCTCCAATGGGGTTGTGAGGGTTAGGTATCTGCGAGGCCAACAGGCATCGTTCGCCAAACTGGCGATGCCGATCGTCCTCGAAGATCTTGGGACGCCTGCGCGGGAGATCCTCCGTCAGGCGTTATGGGGTCGGAAACGGCCACTTCGTTGCTATTGCGGCGTCGCCCTCCAGTACGCGCGCTGGGCGCTCCACTCTGCCGGAAACGGCTCCAGCAGCCGGGGAAGCGTCAGTTCGGGTCCCTGTGTGCCGTCGAGGATCGCCTCGACGATGTCGGGAGCGAGCAGCGTCAGGCGCAGGACCCGGGTCATGTAAGAGTGGGCGATGCGCTCGTGCTCGGCCAACTCGCCGATGGTGGCGAACCCGCCGCTTTCCAGCATGCGCTTCCAGCGAAAGGCGCGGCCCAGAGCCTTGACCAGGGTGCTGTCGTTCCTGCGAGGTTGCGGCGCGCTCTCCGGCAATTGGATCTCCTTGCGGCCGCCACGCTTCACCACGCGGAAGGGGATTTGCAGGGTCATGGTCTCCGGAAGCGGTGCCACGCAGGTCATGCCGCACGCTCCATCCCGCCGGCCTGCATCTCCTGTGCAAGGCCGCTGAGGCTCTCGATGCGCAGCCGCACGTTAAGGCCATCCAGGCCGATATCTACCCGCTCGACCAGCAGCGCGGCGATGCGCGCCTGCTCGGCCGGGAAAAGCTCGTCCCACAGCGGATCGAGCTGGTGCAGGGCGTCGCGGACATCGGCCTCCGTGATGCCGCTATTCTGAGCCGGCTCCTGCAATTGCTCCCGGGCCGCCTTCCATGTGCCGGCCACGATCTCCGGCTGCCGGAACAGAGCGCGCAGCTGATCGATGACCGCAGCCTCGATCTCGCCGGCAGGGACGCGGCCGACGGGGCAGGCGCCGGCGCCCTGCTTCAGCACCGTCTGGCTGACATGGTAGCGATAGAGCCGGCCGCCCTTGCGGGTGTGGCTGGGCGAGAAGGCGGCGCCGTCCGGGCCGAAGATCAGCCCCTTCAGCAGCGCCGGCGTCTGCGCACGGGTGCGGGCGGCACGCGTGCGCGGGCTTTCCGTCAGGATGGCGTGAGCTTTGTCCCAAAGGTCGCCGTCGATGATGGTCGTGTGCTCGCCGGGATAGCTCTCCCCCTTGTGCACCGCCTCGCCGATGTACACCCAGTTGTTCAAGATCCGGTAAAGGGCCTTCTTGTCGATCCGGTTGCCGCGCGAGGTCCGGATGCCGCGGCTCGCTAATTCCCGTGCGAGTTCAGTGGCCCAGCCAATCTCGAGGAAGCGGGCGAAGATCCAGCGGACGTGGTCTGCATCCTCTTCGTTTACGATCAGCTTGCGGTGCTTCACCTTGTGGCCCAGCGGCGGGGTGCCCCCCATCCACATGCCCTTCATGCGAGAGGCACGGAACTTGTCGCGGATCCGCTCCGCCGTCACCTCGCGCTCGAACTGCGCGAACGAAAGCAGGATGTTCAGCGTCAGCCGGCCCATGGAGGTGGTGGTGTTGAAGGATTGGGTCACGCTGACGAAGGTCACGCCGTTGCGGTCGAAGACCTCCACCAGCTTCGAGAAGTCCATGAGCGAGCGCGACAGCCGGTTGATCTTGTAGACGACCACCACATCGACGAGGCCGTCCTCGATGTCGGCCAGGAGCCGCTGCAGGGAAGGGCGCGCCAGCGTCCCGCCGGAGATGCCGCCATCATACTGATCGCGCACCAGCACCCAGCTCTCGGAGCGCTGGGAGGCGATATAGGCCTCACAGGCCTCGCGCTGGGCGTGGAGCGAGTTGAACTCCTGCTCCAGGCCGTCCTCGGAGGATTTGCGGGTGTAGACGGCGCAGCGCAGCTTGCGGACAATCGGCTTCGTGTTCATTATATACGGAGCGCGCGTCATGCCCGGCTCCTGTGGTTCTTGAGCCCGAAGAACACCCAGCCATTCCAGCGCGTGCCGGTGATGGCGCGGGCAATGGCGGAGATCGACTTGTAGGGCCGTCCCTGCCACTCGAAGCCATCGGCGGTGACGGTGACGACCTGCTCCACGCCCTGCCATTCGCGGATCAGCCGGGTGCCGGCGATGGGCATGAGGTCAGCACGGATGCGGCTCTTCTTGCGGTCGCCCCCGTCCGGCTCCTCGCCCAGCCGCTCCAGACGCCGGACCGTCTCCGGCCTCAAGCCGCCATAGGCCAGCTCCTGGATGCGGTAGGCCAGCCGGCTCTCGAGATAGCGCCGGTTGAACGGTGGTGGCACGCTGTCGAAAAGCTCGCGCCGTTGCTTACGACAGCAAGCGCCACGGCCGCCTGACCGGACGCCACTGGTGGGGCGTGACCGATGACGACGAAGCGGATATTGTCGATCCCGTTACCGGTCGCAGCGCCGTTCGGCTGCGAAAGGCGCTCGGGCTTCCTGATCGGGGAGCCAATGCCACGGGAACCACGCTGGTCGTGCTAGGCCGTGTTGACGAAAGGGATTCACCGGGCGAGCTGATCGTGATGCAAGCTGTTATCTGCGATG
>NZ_JBKGUN010000026.1:0-12900 GCF_046462195.1 Paracoccus sp. (in: a-proteobacteria)
CAGGCTGCCAAAGCTGCGGTGCTTGCGCACCTCTTTCAGGACGCGGGGGTGTTCCGGGTCGCGGCGCCGCGGCAAGGGAACAGAGGACGGATGGGATGGAAGACTGTCGGACATGGGACCGCGCCGGCGCCTTGTGCTGATCACGATCCTGGCAACGGATCGGTGCTGGAACTGTTCAAGGCGCTTATGTATGACAGCGGCCAAGAGATCAACAAGACAGGCGGGAAAAGCGCATGTCCGCCCAGGACCAGAAACCCGGCAATCAGGCCCTGCAGGCTGTCGGAGCTTCCTCATCTCCACCGGCAAAACCTGCCGCGCATCCTGCTCAGGCAAAAGGCCCGCAAGGGCAGCCGGCGCCTCAGGGCCAGGGCAGCAAGCCCATGCCCGGCGCGGGCGGCAACCGGCCCAACCAGCCGGGCCCCCTGATGCAGAAACGCATACAGGCGGCCATGCAACAGCCCGTGCTGCCGCCGGCCAGTCCCGCCCAGCTGAAACCGCGCCATTACGGCATGGCCATCAGCTTTGTCCTGCTGGTGCTGATCCCGTCGATCATCAGTGCGGTTTATCTTTATACCCGTGCGGCCGATCAGTACGCATCCTATGTGGGCTTTTCGGTGCGCAGCGAGTCGGCGGCCAATCCTGTCGACATGCTGGGTGGCCTAGGCTCGCTGGTCGGCGCCAGCTCGACCACGGACACGGACGTTCTTTACAAGTTCATCCAGAGCCGCGACCTGGTGGAGCGGGTGAACGAGCGGCTGGACCTGCGTGCCATCTGGTCCAAGGCGCCCGACGATCCGATCTTCCGTTTTCGCGGAAACAGCGCCCTGGAAGACCTGGTGTCGGAATGGGAACGCAAGGTTCGCATCTATTACGACAATGGAATGATCGACCTGCGCGTCCTGGCGTTCGAGCCGCAGGACGCGCAGGACATCGCGAGGGCGATCCTGGACGAGGGCGGCATCCTTATCAACCAGCTGAACGACATCGCCCGCGAAGATGCCCTGCGCTATTCTCGCGACGAACTGGAGCGCGCGCAGGAGCGTCTGCGGGAGGCACGCCAGTCGGTGAGCGAGTTCCGCAACCGTTATCAGCTGGTCGACCCCAGCGCGGACGTGCAGGGGCAGATCGGCGTCGTCAGTTCCCTCCAGCAGCAGTTGGCGGAACAACTGGTCTCGCTGGGCCTTCTGCGCGCCAATGCGCAGCCCGAGGATCCGCGCATCAGCCAGACCGAGTTGCGCATCCAGGTGATCCGCGAGCAGATCGATTCGGAACGGCAGAAGTTCGGCTCCAACAGCAACGACGTGGCGTTGTCGGATGTGGTGGGCCAGTACGAGATCCTGGCCGTGGACCGGCAGTTCGCCGAAACGAGCTATACCGCCGCCCTGGCCAGCTATGAGGTCGCGCGGGCCGAGGCCGTTCGCCAGTCGCGCTATCTGGCGCCCTATATCCGGCCGACGCTGGCGCAGGAAGCCGAATTTCCGGAACGCTTCAAGCTGATGGTGATGATCGCCGGTTTCCTGTCGCTGATCTGGATCATCGGCAGCCTGATCTTCTACAGCCTCCGCGACCGCCGATGATCCACCTGCAGAACCTCTGCAAGACCTATACGCTGAAGGGCCGCCACAAGGTCGTGGCAGACGATATCACCGCGACCTTTCCGTCGGGGGTGTCGGTGGCGCTGCTGGGCCGCAACGGGGCCGGCAAGTCGTCGCTGCTGCGGATGATTTCAGGGGCGATGCTGCCGACATCGGGCAGGATCCTGTCCACCGGCTCGATCAGCTGGCCCGTTGGCTTTGCAGGTTCGTTCAATGGCGAGCTGACAGGTGAGCAGAATTGCCGCTTCGTGGCCCGCGTTTATGGCGTGGACACGGAAGAACTGCTGCACTTCGTCGAGGATTTTGCCGAACTGGGCGACCATTTCCGGCTGCCCATCCGCACCTATTCCTCGGGAATGCGCTCTCGCCTGGCGTTCGGCCTGTCCATGGCCGTTCCCTTCGACACCTATCTGGTGGACGAGGTGTCGGCCGTCGGTGATGCGGCCTTCAGGGCCAAGTCGAATCGCGTCTTCAACGAACGCATGCAGGATGCAGGGGCGATCGTAGTGGCCCACTCGATGGGCATGCTGCGCGAAACCTGTCATGCAGGGGCCGTCCTGGAGAACGGCAAGCTGACCTTCTTCGACGATATCGAGGACGCGATCGCGGCACATCTGGACAACATGCACCAGGCGCAGGCTGCGCAAGTCTCTGCCGGTTCATGACGGTTCCGTGGCATCCTTGAAACAGACGCTGGTGCGCCGTCGGACAGCCCTCTACACATTGTCGCAGACTGATCTCTTTCTGTAAGGCAATGCATGAAGATCATCGTACTGGGCGGAGACGGTTTCTGCGGCTGGCCCACCGCTCTTCACCTGTCCGCCCGCGGCCATGAGGTCGTGATCGTCGACAACCTGTCGCGCCGCAAGATCGACGTCGAACTGGAAGTCACTTCGTTGACCCCGATCCTGCCCTTGGGCGCCCGCGTCCGTGCCTGGCAGGAACTGACGGGTCAGACGATCCGGGTCGAGACCCTGACCGTCGGAGAGGACTACGACCGTCTTCTGGCCCTGTTGCAGCAGGAATGCCCCGATGCTATCGTGCATTTTGCCGAACAGCGCGCCGCGCCCTATTCGATGAAATCCAGCCGGCACAAGCGCTATACCGTCAGCAACAACCTGAACGCGACAAACGACATCTTGGCCGCCATTGTCGAATCCCGCCAGGATATCCACCTGGTCCACCTGGGCACGATGGGTGTTTATGGTTACGGCACGGCGGGAATGAAGATCCCCGAAGGTTATCTGGATGTCACCGTGCAGACCGCCTCGGGGCCGCACCAGCAGCAGATCCTTTATCCGGCGAATCCCGGGTCGATCTATCACATGACCAAGACGCAGGATCAGCTGTTCTTCTTTTACTACAACAAGAATGACGGGCTGCGGATCACCGATCTGCATCAGGGCATTGTCTGGGGAACACAGACAAAGGAAACCCGGATGGATGACCGGCTGATCAACCGCTTCGATTACGACGGCGATTACGGAACGGTGCTGAACCGGTTCCTGATGCAGGCAGCCGTGAACTATCCGCTGACGGTGCATGGGACCGGCGGACAGACGCGGGCCTTTATCCACATTCAGGATACCTGCCGCTGTGTCGAACTGGCGCTGCTGAACCCGCCCATTGCCGGGGATCGGGTCCAGATCCTGAACCAGATGACGGAAACCCACCGGGTCCGCGATCTGGCCCAGATGATCGCCGACCGGACAGGGGCCGAAATCGCCTTCCTCGCGAACCCGCGCAACGAAGCGGACGAGAACGACCTGCATGTGGTCAACGACCGCTTTCTGGGTCTCGGGCTGCAGCCGATCAAGCTGGCCGACGGCCTGCTGGCCGAGGTCGAGGAAATTGCCCGCAAATATGTCGACCGTTGCGACCGGGACAAGATACCCTGCGTCTCGCAGTGGCGTCCGCAGGCGGCCGCAGAATGAAGCAATGACGCCAGTCCGGCAGGGACCGGCGTCGCGCCCTGTCTTACCCCAGGAAGGTCTTGAGGTCGTCCAGCAACCGCTGGCCATGCGTGGCAGGCAGACCATGAGGGGCGCCATCATACTCGATCAGCCTGGCGGACGGCACCAGCTTGGCCAGTCGATGGGCGGTCGGTTCGATCGGAACGATCTTGTCGCCCGTGCCGTGGATGACCAATGTCGGAACCCGGATCTGCTGCACATCGGCCGTGAAGTCCGTTGTACCAAAGGCCGTCACGCAGTCGAGTGTGGCCTTGGGGCTGGCCATCATGGCCATGTCCCAGGTCCAGTCCAGCACCGCGTCGCTGACACCGCCCTTGGGTGTGCCCTGACCATAAAAATCCTCGAAGAATTCCGCCAGAAAGTCCGGGCGGTCCTGCCGCAGACCGGCGTTCATCTCCTCGAACAGACTGGCCGGGGCGCCTTGGGGATTGTCGGACGATTTCAGCATGCCCGGAGCCACTGAGGACACAAAGACGGCCTGGGCGATCTTGCGGCCTTCATGGCGGGACATATAGCGGGCAACCTCACCCCCACCCATGGAAAAACCCACGATGGCCGCATCCTCGAGAGCCAGCGCATCGATCACGTCCGCCAAATCGTCGGCAAGGGTATCATAGTTCATGCCGACCCAAGGCTGTTCGGACCGGCCAAAGCCGCGCCGGTCATAGCTGATGACGCGATACCCGGCCTCTGCCAGACCCACGGCCTGCGTTTCCCAAGCATCCGCGTTCAAGGGCCAACCATGGATCAGGACCACCGGGCGTCCCTGCCCCCAGTCCTTGACGTAGAGCTTCGTGCCATCTCTGGCGGTGATCATCGGCATCATCCGTTCCTTTTCGAACCCGTTGCCGGTGGAACGCTGGAGGACAGGCCGGGTTTCACCTTTTGGTGCAGGTCACTGCACCTTGACCCAGGTCTGGCTCTTGCAGATCAGGCCCCCTGCGACACAGCCCGACAGGCTCATCCGGTTGCCCGAGACACTGGCCTTGCCGGCGTAAACCTTGTCATTGGCCGGACGCCAGACACGACCCTGATATGCGCCGCCGCCTTGCGGGGCCATGTCGATGACAATCTGCCGTCCCAGGCTGGGCGACTGATATTCCGCCCCTTCCTTGAAGGTCCGGCTGATGGTGCCGCAAAAGGCTGCACCGCAAGGGACGATGGTGACATGGGCAAAGGCGCCCTCGTCCGGTTGGGTCTGCCAGATGCCTTCGATCGGGTCGGCCATGGCCGTGCCGGCCCCCATGGCCAAGACGGCCGCAAGAATGATGTGACGCATGATCTCTCCTCCTCAGGATGATCCAGATGAGCCCGCACTCCTCCCCCGTGCAAGCATGACGTGAGGTCGGGGTCTTTACGTTGCCGGCCGCCCCGTGGCAAAGGAAGCGCGACAGCCCACGAACGGAGCGTGCGACATGATCCTTTATCCCGCCATCGACCTGAAGGACGGCAACTGCGTCCGGCTGCTGCGCGGCGACATGGAGGCTGCGACCGTCTTTGGCAGCGATCCCGCCGCCCAGGCCCGTGCCTTTCAGGATGCCGGTGCCGAATGGCTGCATCTGGTGGACCTCAACGGGGCGTTCGAGGGCAAGCCCGTCAATGCCGCTGCCGTCGAGGCGATCCTGTCGGCCATCGATATCCCGACCCAATTGGGGGGCGGCATCCGCGACATGGCCACGATCGAGACTTGGCTGACCCGGGGCCTGACGCGCGTCATCCTGGGCACCGTGGCGGTCGAGAACCCCGATCTGGTGCGCGAAGCCGCCGATGCCTTTCCCGGACGTATCGCCGTCGGCATCGATGCGCGCGCCGGTCGGGTCGCCACGCGGGGCTGGGCCACGGAAACCGATGTCACCGCAACCGACCTCGCGCGTCGGTTCGAGGACGCAGGCGTGGCCGCGATCATCTATACCGACATCGACCGGGACGGCGCGATGGGGGGCCCCAACATCGTGGCCACGGAGGCCTTGGCGCGCGCCGTGTCCATTCCCGTGATCGCCTCGGGCGGGGTCTCGTCGCTGGCGGATCTGACGGCGCTCGCCCGGACAGGCATCATCGCGGGAGCGATCTCGGGACGCGCGCTGTATGACGGAGCGCTGGACCTGGAGGAAGCGCTGGCCGCACTGGCCTGACACACCGTGCGGGCGCCGTTCTGGTCCCGCACCCTGCCCGCGTGAGAAGCGTTCAGCACGACGAAAGGCCCGCCCCCATGCTCAAGACCCGCATCATTCCTTGTCTCGACGTGGCGGACGGCCGCGTGGTCAAGGGTGTCAATTTCGTCGACCTGATCGACGCGGGCGACCCGGTCGAGGCGGCACGCGCCTATGACGCGGCCGGCGCGGACGAGATCTGCTTTCTGGACATCCATGCCACGCATGAAAACCGCGGCACCATGTTCGACCTTGTGACACGAACGGCCGAGCAGTGCTTTGTGCCGCTGACGGTCGGCGGTGGCGTGCGCAGCCACAACGATGTGCGTGCATTGTTGCTGGCGGGCGCAGACAAGGTCAGCTTCAACTCGGCGGCCGTGGCTGATCCCGACGTGGTGGCCGCCGCCGCTGACCGTTTCGGCAGCCAATGCATCGTCGTGGCCATCGACGCCAAGACCGTGGCGGACGGTCGGTGGGAAATCTTCACGCATGGTGGACGCAAGTCGACCGGGATCGACGCGGTCGAATTCGCCCGCACGGTCGAGGCAAAGGGTGCCGGAGAGATCCTGCTGACTTCGATGGACCGTGACGGTACGCGGTCGGGGTTCAACCTGCCCCTGACGCGCGCCATTGCCGATGCGGTCAATGTCCCGGTCATCGCCTCGGGCGGTGTCGGCACGCTGGACCATCTGGTCGAAGGGGTGACCGAGGGCCATGCCAGCGCGGTTCTGGCGGCTTCGATCTTTCATTTCGGCACGCATACCATTGCCGAGGCCAAGGCCCATATGGCTGCAGCCGGTATTCCGATGAGGCTGACATGACCGCCCTGCAACGCCTGGCCGCCACCATCGAGACACGCAAGACCGCCGACCCCGAAAGCAGCTGGACGGCAAAGCTGCTGGCCAAGGGCCCCGAAAAATGTGCCGAGAAGTTCGGTGAGGAAGCTGTCGAGGCCATCATCGAGGCCGTCAAGGGCGATCAGGCCCGGCTGACTTCGGAGGCCGCCGACGTGATCTTTCACCTTCTGGTGATGCTGGCGGCCCGTGATGTCACCCTTGATGACGTCGAGGCTGAACTTGCCCGTCGCGAAGGCGTTTCCGGCCTGCAGGAAAAGGCTTCACGGGCGGACTGAGCCCACAAATGCGCCGGGACGATGCCAAACCCTTCCCCTCGGAAGGGCATAAAGGCTATAAGCCCGCAACCGCCGCGGCTGAACGCGGCACGACACGACCATGGCAGAGGACGGCATGAGCAACGATTCCCCCGACGGCAAGCATCACGAAGGCGACGTGGCCTTCATCCAGTCGCTGGCGCAGCTTCTGAACGCCAGCGAGTTGAACGAGATTTCGGTCAAGCGGGAATATGGCGAGCATGACCGCCTGACCGTCAGCCTGTCCAAGCAGGGCAAGCAGGTCGTCTACGCGCAGGCCGCTGCCCCGGCCCCTGCATCCGCGGCCGCACCGGCGGCGCCCTCGGCAGGCCTGCCCGCCGCCGCACCGGTCAGCGCCGATCCGGCCAGCCTGCCGGGTGCCGTCACATCGCCCATGGTGGGCACGGCCTATTTGTCGGCCGAACCCGGCGCCACGCCCTTTGTCACCGTCGGTCAGAGCGTCGCCGAGGGCGACACGCTGATGATCGTCGAGGCGATGAAGACCATGAACCACATTCCCGCCCCCCGGGCGGGTACGGTGCGCCGCATCCTGGTCGATGACGGCAACCCGGTCGAGTTCGGCACGCCCCTGATGATCGTCGAGTGATCCGCATGTTCGACAAGATCCTGATTGCCAACCGGGGCGAGATCGCGCTGCGCGTGATCCGCGCCTGCCGCGAGATGGGGATCGCCTCGGTTGCGGTCCATTCCACCGCCGACGCCGATGCCATGCATGTCCGGATGGCCGACGAGTCGGTCTGCATCGGTCCGCCTTCGTCGTCGCAAAGCTATCTGTCGATGCCCGCACTGATTTCGGCCTGCGAGATCACGGGCGCACAGGCGATCCATCCGGGTTACGGCTTTCTTTCCGAAAACGCCGGCTTCGTTCAGATGCTGGAAGACCACGACATCACCTTCATCGGCCCGCGCGCGGAACATATCCGTATCATGGGCGACAAGATCACCGCCAAGGACACGATGAAGGCCCTAGGCGTTCCCTGCGTGCCTGGCAGCGAAGGCGGCGTGAACGACGTGGACGAAGCCATGCGCGTCGCGGCCCAGATCGGCTATCCGGTCATCATCAAGGCCACGGCGGGCGGTGGCGGCCGCGGCATGAAGGTGGCGCAGGACGAGGCCAGCCTCGAAGTGGCGTTCCGCACTGCGCGTGCCGAAGCCAAGGCCGCCTTCGGCAACCCCGACGTTTACATTGAAAAATACCTCCAGCGCCCGCGCCATATCGAGATCCAGGTGTTTGGAGACGGCAAGGGTCGGGCCGTGCATCTGGGCGAACGCGACTGCTCGCTGCAGCGCCGCCACCAGAAGGTTCTGGAAGAAGCGCCCGGCCCCGTCATCACCGCAGAACAACGCGACCGGATCGGACGCGTTTGTGCGGATGCCGTGGCCAAGATCGGTTATTCGGGCGCCGGCACGATCGAGTTCCTGTTCGAGGACGGCGAATTCTACTTCATCGAGATGAACACGCGCCTGCAGGTCGAACATCCGGTGACCGAGGCCATCTTCGGGGTAGATCTGGTCCGCCAGCAGATCCGGGTCGCCGCAGGTCTACCCATGGAGTTCCATCAGGACGATCTGGTGATCAACGGTCATTCGATCGAGGTGCGGATCAATGCGGAAAAGGTGCCGGGTTTTTCGCCCTGTCCGGGTAAGATCACCCAGTATCATGCACCTGGCGGACTTGGTGTGCGGATGGATTCAGCCCTTTATCAGGGTTATTCGATCCCCCCTTATTACGACAGCCTGATCGGCAAGCTGATCGTTCACGGCCGCGACCGGAACGAGGCTCTGGCCCGCCTGTCCCGCGCCTTGGGCGAATTGATCGTGGATGGCATTGACACGACAGTTCCACTGTTCCGCGACCTTCTGGAGGAACGCGACATCCAGTCGGGAAATTATTCGATCCACTGGCTCGAGCGCTGGCTGGCGCAGCATTACGCCTGAGGCCGTGGTGCTGACGCCGGGGCAATTGCTGAACGGTTACGCGCGCGGCGTGTTTCCCATGGCCGAGAGCGCCGATGACGACCGCTTGTTCTGGTTCGATCCCCCGATGCGGGGGGTCGTTCCGATTGACAAGGTCCACGTTTCTCGCTCGCTCCGCCGCGATCTGCGCCGCGGCGGCTGGACGGCCCATCTGGATGGCGATTTCGACATGATCGTGGCAGCATGCGGAAATCGGGAAACGACCTGGATCAATATCCCGCTGGCGCGGCTTTATTCCCGCCTCCACGCCACGGGTCATGCGCATGCCATCGAAATCCGGCGGAATGGGCACTTTGCGGGCGGCCTCTTCGGCGTCACGCTCGGCGGGGCATTCTTTGGCGAATCGATGGTGTCGGCGCAGGTCAACGGCTCGAAAATGGCATTGATCTGGGCCTCGGCGCATCTTGCACGCTGTGGCTTCACTCTGTTCGATACGCAATTCCTGACACCACATCTGGCGCGGATGGGTGCGATCGAAATTCCTCGGCTGCTCTATCGGGCAAACCTGTCACGAGCACTTCGACGCAAGGCAGATTTCAGGTCTCAGCCGTTGCTATCGGCAGAACGGCTGCTGCAGGACATGACCCAGACATCATAGCGTGCGTCGTCAAGGGCAGATAGAGCGGGGGCGCTTGCAATCATCCAGCCGCTGAATACGGTCGTGTTCTGCCTCAGGTCAGTGATCGTCATCTGCGCAAAGGCATCCGAACTGGGATCGGCGGCAGGGTAACGACACTCCCCCAGACGCAACTCGAGCCTGCCATAGCGCACCGCCTCTCCGACCTGAAGCGGAAGGTCTGTCGTGCGGCCTGACACCTTGTCCAATCCCCGCAACATCGCGCCCTCGGCGCGCACCGTATCCTGGGCATAGGCCGGGCCAGCCGCCAGCATCAGGCACAGGAGCGCCCGCATCATGGAGTAGCCTCACCGGGCGGGTCGTTGCTTGACTGGCTGTCAACGAACTTCAGCATCAGTTGCAGAAGGCTGACTGCACCCTGAACATCCTCGATCTCGTCCCCCGGCGCGAGGTTATCAAGGCTGCCCCCCGGCTGCAGTTGAATATAGGCACCACCCAAAAGACCATCGGACTGGATCAGGGCCGCGCTATCCACGGGCAGCTCAATCCCCAAGGGAATCTGGAGAACAGCGTCTGCCATATAGGTTTGACGATTAAGCTGTATGTCCGCAACCCGGCCAACTGGAACCCCGGCCAAACGAACCTCTGTTCCGATACGGACGCCATCGACATCAGGGAACGAGGCCGTCACTTGATACCCGCCTTGGCCAGTCATGCGCCCCTGCGCGGCCCAGACCAAAAAACCTGCTGCCACGGCCAGCACTATGCCGCCTGCGATCAGTTCAGCTTTCGCCTCACCCCGATGGGCAGATGTGGCATTCATCCTATTCCGGCTGCCACGCATCATAATCGGAGCGCTTTTCAGGCTGAACCCGTAGCAGCGAACCGGCGGGCACATAGGCACCGGCCGTGCCAGTCAGGTTCGGCTTGTGCGGCTGTTCCCACGACTTGTGAAGCAAGGGCGCCGTGGTGGGAGGCTCATTCCAGGTATGATGCAGCCACCCGTGCCATTCCGGGCTGATCTGGCTGGCTTCCGCTTCGCCCTTGTAGATGACCCAACGGCGCTTTCCGATCTTGTCGGTATAGAAGATGTTGCCCAGATGATCCTCGCCTACGCGGATACCGGACCGCCAGGTCCAGAACTGGGTGTTGAGCGTCTGGCTGTTCCACCAGGTCAAAGCGCGCAGCAGAAAGGACATCGACAGGACCCTTACCAATCAGATTTGACGAACCTATGCCCGACCACGACCCGAAGGTCCAGCCATGGACAGCCCAGCCGGATCACCCGGCCGAAGCGCTGCCCTTCTTGGCATCGGCATGGATCAGCAGCGGCTTGGCGGAAGTATTGTCGACGGCTTCCTCGTTGACCACGACCTCTTCGACGCTGTCCAATCCCGGAAGTTCGAACATGGTGTCCAGCAGGATCTCCTCCATGATCGAACGCAGGCCCCTTGCCCCGGTTTTCCGCTTGATCGCGCGTTTGGCAATCGCCGTCAGCGCGTCTTCGGTAAAGGTCAGCTGCACACCTTCAAGGTCGAACAGGCGCTGATACTGCTTGACCAGAGCGTTTTTCGGCTTGGTCAGGATGATGATCAGCGCTTCCTCATCCAGATCGGTCAATGTGGCAATGACCGGCAGACGGCCGACAAATTCGGGAATCAGGCCAAACTTCAGAAGATCCTCGGGCTCCAGCTCCTTGAAGGTCTCGCCCACGCCCTTGTCGTCGTTTTCCTTGACGGAGGCGCCGAAGCCCATCGCCGTGCCCTTGTTGCGCTGCGCGATGATCCGGTCCAACCCTGCAAAGGCGCCGCCACAGATGAAAAGGATGTTGGTCGTGTCCACCTGCAGGAATTCCTGCTGGGGATGCTTGCGACCGCCCTGCGGCGGCACGCTGGCCACGGTGCCTTCCATGATCTTCAGCAGTGCCTGCTGAACGCCTTCGCCCGAAACGTCGCGGGTGATTGACGGGTTGTCGGACTTGCGCGTGATCTTGTCGACTTCGTCAATGTACACGATTCCACGCTGCGCCCGCTCGACATTGTACTCGCTGGACTGAAGCAGCTTGAGGATGATGTTCTCGACATCCTCGCCCACGTAGCCGGCCTCGGTCAGCGTGGTCGCGTCGGCCATCGTGAAAGGCACATCCAAGATCCGCGCCAGCGTCTGCGCCAGCAGCGTCTTGCCGCAGCCCGTCGGACCGATCAGCAGGATGTTCGACTTGGCCAGTTCAATGTCAGTCTTGGAGCCATGGTTCAGCCGCTTGTAGTGGTTGTGAACGGCGACCGAGAGCACGCGCTTCGCATGCTCCTGCCCGATCACATAGTCGTCAAGAACACCGCAGATCTCGCGCGGGGTTGGGACACCATCACCGGACTTCAACCCGCTCGTCTTGGTTTCCTCGCGGATGATGTCCATGCACAGTTCGACGCATTCATCGCAGATGAACACGGTTGGCCCCGCAATCAGCTTGCGTACCTCATGCTGGCTCTTGCCGCAAAAGCTGCAATAGAGCGTGTTCTTGCTGTCGCCGCCGGACTGGTTCGCCATCGTCCATTTCCTTCACTGCCGTCACGCGGATCTGCGTTTCGGGCGACGGCGGCCTGGTACCGCGCGCCGCATCTTCGGGTCGCCTGCGACGGATCGGCCGCCGCAGGTAGTTCACACCATGTTAGGGACGAGCCCCGCTCGTCACAATCCCCAACACGCCTATTTCTTCTCGACTTCTGCCTTGCCACGGGGTGCAACGACCTCGTCGATCAAACCCCAGTCCTTTGCCTCTTCAGGCGACATGAAACGATCCCGCTCCAAGGCCTGCTCGACCTCTTCCAGGGTGCGGCCGGTATGCGTGACGTAGATCTCGTTCAGGCGGCGCTTCAGCTTCTCGGTTTCCCGCGCATGGATCAGGATGTCGGTGGCCTGGCCCTGGAATCCGCCGGACGGCTGGTGAACCATCACGCGGCTGTTGGGCAGCGAATAGCGCAGGCCCTTTTCCCCGGCCGCAAGCAGCAGCGAACCCATGGACGCCGCCTGCCCCACCACCAGCGTCGAAACGCGCGGCCGGATGTACTGCATCGTGTCATAGATCGACAGGCCCGAGGTTACGACGCCGCCCGGGCTGTTGATATACATGCTGATGTCCTTGGACGGATTCTCCGCCTCGAGGAACAGAAGCTGCGCGCAGATCAGGGTGGACATGCCGTCATGGACCGGACCCGAAACAAAGATGATCCGTTCCTTCAGCAGCCGCGAGAAGATGTCGTAAGCCCGTTCCCCGCGAGAGGTCTGTTCGACCACCATGGGAACGAGGGTGTTCATGTAGAATTCTGCCGGATCGCTCATCGTCTGTCCTTGCTGTCTGTCCCTGGTCCCCGCGATTCGTCCGGGCGTGAACCCCTGTCTTAGCCGCGATAGGTTGACAGAGTCTTAGTAACCGGCAAGGTCAGCCGCAAGGGATGGA
>NZ_JBKGUN010000027.1:0-12725 GCF_046462195.1 Paracoccus sp. (in: a-proteobacteria)
AGACGCGCAGCGTTGAGGTCGCTGTTCCTTAACCGGAGTGGAAGTTCGAGTCTTCTCGACCGCACCATCCTTACCCTTGATGCGAAAAAACGCCGATGTTCGTATGAACATGGGCGTTTTTCGCATGCCGGTCAGGTGGAAAGGGCGGCAGGATCCTGCCGCCTTTCGTTCACTGAGCAATTTGTGCCACCGCCGCACCGGCGCCTGTCGCGATCTGCAGCGCCGCCCACTCCTTGGCGGCATCGTTGCGGGCCGAAGCCGCCTGCAGCCGCGCCGTGGCCCGTTGCCGGTCGGCATCCAGAAGGTCGACCAGTGCCAGCGCACCTGCCTCGAAATTGGTGCGTGCCAGATCAAAGGCGCGGTCGTACGAGGTCGCGGCCTGATCCAGCGCTTCGACCCGCTGACGATAGCGGCGCAGGTTCGACTGGCTGCGCTGGACATCCTCGACAGCGGATGCAACCTGGCTGCGCCAGGCCAGGTCAGCCTGACGCGCCTCCGAGATTCGGCGCGCGCGAGCGGCTTGCAGCAGCCCCTGGTTCGCCACGGGCAGCGACAGGCGCGGGCCAAAGCCCCAACTGTTCGCACCCCCCGTGTCGCTGATCGTGCCCGTCAGCGACAGCGAAGGCAGCATGTCGGCCGTGGCGACGCCCACCGCGGCAAGGGCCTGCGACAGGTCGGACTGCGCGGCACGCACGTCGGGCCGGTTGCGCAGCAGTTCGGCAGGAACGCCCGCGCCGGGCCCCGGCGGAATGCGCAACGCGGCGGATCCGCCCTGCATCCGGCCCATCAGCGGACTGGCCTGCTGGTTCAACAGCGTGGACAGGCGATAAACCTGCGCATTGAACTGCGCCTCGTAGTTCGGCAGATCGGCCCGGGCCGTCTGCAACAGCGCCTCGGTTTGGGCGATGTCGTAGTCGGTCGCCAGTCCCAGCGCCAGCATGTCGCGGGACACATTCAGGGTGCGTTCGCGCGCCCCGATGGTGTCGCGGGTCAGCGCCAGCGCCTGCTGGAAGAAGCGCGCATCGGAATAAGCGCCGATCACCTCGGCCAGCCAGGCCAGCCGCGTCACCTGCGCCTGCGCCTCGGCAGAGGCATAGGCCGCGGCCGCACCTTCGCGTGCACGCCGGGCACCGCCAAAAAGATCGAGCACAAATCCCGCCGACAGATTGGTGGTGCTGGCATAGCCGGTGGACCGGTTGTCGCCACCCGACCGGACACGGCTGGCCGAGGCCGGCTCGCCGCTGATCTGGGCGGCCAGCGGTGCCGTGGCACGCAGATCGGCCTCGGCCGCACGGATGCGCTCGTTGGCGGTGATGATGTCCAGGCTGGTGCCCAGACCTTCGGCAATCAGGCGTGACAGGGTCCGGTCCTGATAGCCCGACCAGAAGGCGTTGGTGCCGACCTGACCCACGGGCGCGGCCTCGCCTTCGGCGAAACTGCCCTGCACGCGGGTTTCGGGCAGGGCGGCGGGATCAGGCCCCACCGCTGCACAGGCCGTGATGGTCAGCAACGCCGTCAGCGACAGCGCCGCCCTTGTAAAGCGGGGGAATGTCACGAGGTCTTTTCCTTTCGGGACAGCATCTGCCGCACCTTCAGCACGGCGACGTAGAAGACAGGGACCAGAAAGATCCCGATGACGGCGGACGACGCCATGCCGCCCAGCACGCCGATGCCGATCGAGTTCTGCGCACCCGCACCCGCGCCCGAAGCGATGGCCAGCGGCAGCACCCCCAGCATGAAGGCAAAGGTTGTCATCAGGATCGGGCGCAGGCGCTGGCGCGAGGCAATCAGCGCAGCCTCGACCACCGTCTTGCCTTCATGGACCTGTGCCTGGGCGAATTCGACGATCAGGATCGCGTTCCGCGCCGCGAGGCCGATGGTCGTCAACAAGCCCACCTTGAAGTAGACGTCGTTCGACTGCGCGAAATAGAGTGCCGCGAGCAGCGCCCCCAGGATGCCCACCGGCACGGTCAGCATGACGGCCAGCGGCACGGCCCAGCTTTCGTAAAGCGCGGCCAAGGCCAGGAACACGACCAGCGCGGACAGCGTGAACAGCAGCGGTGCCTGGTTGCCCGACAGCCGTTCCTGATAGGACAGGCCGGTCCACGCGGTGCCATAGCCGCCCTCGAGGCCGGCCACCAGTTCCTCCATCACGGTCATCGCCGCACCCGAGGACAGGCCCTGCGCCGCAGCCCCGCTGAGTTCCAGGGCGCGGGTTCCGCCAAAGCGGGCCAGAGCCTGCGGCTCCTGCTCCCAGCGCTGGTCCGAGAAGGCGCCGAACGACACCATCTCGCCCTGCGCATTGCGCGCGTACCAGCGGTTGATGTCCTCGGGTTGGGACCGCGTCTCGGCCTCGCCCTGGACGATGACCGGGCGCAGGTCATTGCCAAGCGCAAAGTCGTTCACGTCGCGCCCGGCAAAGATGACCGACAGCATGGCGTTCACCTCGGGGATGGACAGGCCAAAGGCCGCAGCCTTCTGCTGGTCGATGTCCAGCCGCAGGGCAGTCTGGGTCGCAGCCTCGTTGCCGCGGACGTTGGTCACGCGACCGTCTGTCTGCACATTGGCGACCAACTGGTCGGCGGCCGCCGTCAGCGCCTCCTGTCCCCGACCGGACTGGTCCACCAGATACATGCTGAAGCCCGACGACGTACCCATGCCCTGGATGGCGGGGGGCTGCAGGACAAAGATCTGACCTTGCCGGTTGGTCATGAAGAAGTGCCCGTTGGCACGTCCGACCAGCGAGGCGATGTCCAGCCCTTCGCGTTCCTCGTAGTCGCGCAGCTTGACAAAGACCATCGCGTTGTTCTGGCCGGTTCCGCCAAAGCTGAAACCCAAGGCTGCAAAGACGGACTCGACCGTCTCGCTTTCCTCGTTCAGCAGATAGCTTTCGACCTTTTCGACCAGCGCCTGCGTCTGCTGGGTGGTCGAGCCGTCCGGTCCCTGGATGATGACAAGGGCCACGCCCTGGTCCTCGTCGGGAAGAAACGAACCGGGCAGCCTCTCGAACAGGGCAAAGACCCCGAAGCCGATGGCCACCAGCACCAGCAGCATGCGCAGCGGGCGCTTGACCAACCGCGTGACGACCCCGACATAGCCGTTCGTCGTGCGGTCCATGTTGCGGTTGAACCAGCGGGCGGGCGCAATTCCGTCGCCATGCTTGCGCGGCTTCAGAAGGCTGGCGCACATGGCCGGCGTCAGGATGACGGCAACGCCGAGCGACAGCACCATCGCGGTGATGATGGTGATCGAGAACTGGCGATAGATCACGCCCGTCGCGCCGGTCATGAAGGCCATGGGCAGGAAGACTGCCGACAGGACCAGCACGATGCCGACCAGTGCCGAAGTGATCTCGTCCATGCTTTTCTCGGTCGCCTCGACAGGACCGAGGCCTTCTTCCTCCATCACCCGCTCGACGTTCTCCACGACGACGATGGCGTCATCGACCAGCAGGCCGATGGCCAGCACCATCGCGAACATCGTCAGCGTGTTGATGGAAAAGCCGGCCGCCGCCAGGACCGCAAAGGTGCCCAGCAGCACGACCGGGATCGCCACGACGGGAATGATCGTTGCCCGCCAGCTTTGCAGAAAGACCAGGATCACCAGGAAGACCAGCACCACGGCCTCGGCCAAGGTGTGATAGACTTGGTTGATCGACTCCTCCACAAAGGGAGAGGTGTCGTAGGGATAGACGATCTCGACCCCCGCCGGCAGGGCACCGGCCAGCCCGTTGATCGTTTCGCGGACGGCTGCGGCGGTATCGACAGCGTTCGCACCCGTGGCCAGGTTGACGGCAAAGCCTGCCGCCGGGTTGCCATTGTGACGCGCCGCGCCGCCATAGCTTTCCTGCCCGACCTCGATCCGCGAAACATCGCCCAGGAAGACGGTGGAGCCGTCGGGGTCGACACGCAGCAGGATGCGCTCGAATTCTTCCACGGTCGAGAACTGCGACTGCGCGGAGACCGAGACCGTCAGCCGTTGCCCTTGTGCCGCCGGTTGTGCGCCAAGGTCGCCCACCGTGACGTTGGTGTTCTGCTGGGCGACGGCATTCGTCACGTCGGCGGGGGTGACCTGGTACTGGACCATCTTCATCGGATCCAGCCAGATGCGCATGGCATAGCCCGACCCGAAGGTGTTGATGGAGCCGACGCCCGGCGTGCGCTTGACCGGGTCCTCGATCAGCTGGGCGATCAGGTCTCCCAGTTCCACCGTCGAGAAGCGGCCGTCAGGCGAGGTCAGCGCGCCGACCAGCAGGATCGAACTGGTCGAGCGTGCCACCTGAACGCCCTGCTGCTGGACCACGTCCGGCAACTGGGAAGTGACCAGCTGCAGCTTGTTCTGCACCTGGACTTGGGCAATGTCGGCATCGACCGAGTCGTCGAAGGTCAGCGACACCGAGGCCGAGCCGGGTGTCGAGTTCGACGTCATGTAGATCAGTCCGTCGATGCCGGTCATGGCATCCTCGATCACCGTGGTGACGGAGGATTCGACGATTTCGGCCGAGGCACCGTTATAGGCGGCACTGACGCGGACGGTGGTCGGGGAAATCTGCGGATACTGCTCGATCGCCAGGGTGTTCAGGCCAAGCGCCCCGACCAGCATCGTGACAAGGGCCAGAACCCAGGCAAAGACCGGGCGGTGAATGAAAAAGCGGGCCATCGATGTTTACTCCGCGACCGGCGCTTGGGCAGGCGCTTCGTCTGATGTTTCGGCAGGGGCCGCTTCCGCCGGGGCCGCATCAGCGGGCGGAGCCTCGGCAGGGGCTGGTGCGGCGCCTTCGGCAGGAGCGGGCGCGGTGTCGCGAACCACGCCGTTTTCGTCAAAGGTGACGGGGAGGGGGACGACATCGGCACCTTCAACCAGCCCGGCCAGACCGTCCACGATCAGCTGGTCGCCTTCCTCCAGGCCGTCGGTGATGATCCATTGCTGCTGGTAGCTGCCGTCTTCGGTCAGCTGGCGCTGGCTGGCCTTGCCATCCTCGACCACCCAGGCCGTCAAGTTGCCGATCTTGTCGCGGACGGCCGAAGACTGCGACACCAGAAAGGCCGGCGTCACGCCAAGCTCGACCTGACCGCGCAGGAACATGCCCGGCAGGATCAGGTTCTCAGGGTTGGCAAAGCGAAAGCGGGTGTCGATCGAGCCTGTCGTCGTGGAGACGGTGACACCCGGCGCCACCAGTTCGCCGGCAGCCTGATAGGTGCGGCCGTTTTCCAGTGTCAGGCTGGCGCTCAGTTCCTCGTTCAAACGGAGGTTGCCGTCATTGATGTCGTCGAGGACGTTGAGGAAGCGGGAGGATGGCTCGTACATGTCCACCTCGATCGGGTCCAGCTGGGTCACGGTGGCCAGGGGGGCGGCCTGACCGGCCGTCACCAGATCGCCCACCGAGATTTCCGCCACGCTGGCAATGCCCGCAATGGGGCTGGTCACGGTGGTCCATTCCAGATCCGCCTCGGCCAGAGTCAGCGCGGCCTCGGCCGATTGCTGGGCCGCCCGCGCCTGATCGAGCGTTGCGCGGGCCGTCTCGACCTGGGCCTGCGTCGTGCCTGAACCCAGCAGTTGTTCGGTCCGGTTGAAGGCGGCTTCGGCCTGTGTCACCTGCGCGGCGGCCGAAGCGATCTGAGCCTCGGCACTGGCAAGGTTGGCGCGATAGGTCCGGTCCTCGATCCGAAACATGGGTGCGCCGGCCTCGATCTGCTTGCCGGGCTGATAAAGGATCTCCGTCACGATGCCGCCGACGCGCGGGCGGATGCCGGTGGCCGAAGCCGCGACGGCACGGCCGGGCAGGGTGACCACGCGCGGAACGTCCTGCCGCTCGGCCTGCATCACGCCCACCTGCTTGGGCGGCATGCCGCCGGGGGCCTGAGCTTGGGCCGGAACGGCCACGAGCATCGCCGCAGCCAGAGCCGCACCGCTGGAAAAGCTGAACTTGCGCATCATGTGGATCCTGATCATCTGCGCCGCGCAGGCGCCATTTGAAGGTGCTCATTGCATGAAAATGCGGACTGTGCAATATTTGCTTGCAATGCAAAATGGATTTGCCTGAACAATGACCAATCTTCGTGACCGCCGCCGCCGCGAAACGGCCCGTGACATTCAGGTGGCAGCGCTGGGCCTGTCGCTGCGCGACGGATACTGCACGGCCACGACCGATGCGATCGCGGCCGAGGCGGGGATCAGCACGCGCACCTTCTTCAATTATTATCCCAACAAGCAGGCGGCGATTCTGGGAGTGCCTCCGGTGCTGGACGCCGAGGCAGGGGCCTGGATCGTGACATCGAACCGCCCGATCCTGAACGACATCCTGCGCCTGCTGAACGAGATGCTGATGGAGGACGCGCCCGACCGGCGCATCCTGTGCATGATCGGCCAGCTGATCGACAGGACGCCCGAATTGCGGCCGTTGTTCAGCCTGTCGCTGGACCGGATCACGCTGACCTTGGCGGGCCTGCTGCAGCAACGTCTTGGGGAAACGCGGCTTTCCGAAGCCCAGCTTCTGGCGGCACTTGCCACCCATGCCCTGTCCAACGCCGTTCGGGCTTGGGGGCTTGACCCGGACATGCCCGACTCGCGCATCATCGAACAGACGAGGGATCAGCTTGAGAATGTCGGCCAGCTGATGTGCAAATGCGTCAGAAACGCAGACGGGTCTGCCGGCTGACCTTGTCCTGCGTAACCTCGATCGGGTGCCGATCTGCGCTTCGGCGCCTTCCAGCAAAATTGACCCGAAGCCGCCGCCGGGCCCGCTTTCCGGCCGTTCCGTGGCACAGGTTTCGATCCCATCCAGCACGATGTCGCCATCCTCGACCCGCCATGCAACGGTCAGCTGTCCCGGGGTCGGCCCCAGAACGCTATATTTGGACGCGTTTGTCGCCAGTTCATGCCGGATCAGCGACAGCGGGACGACCCGAGCCGCCAGCACCACCGCCCCGTCGCCTTCGACATGGATATCGGTGCCGGCATGGGGGGCCGGGCTGGTCTCGATCAGACGGTGCAACTCTGCCGCGTCACGGTTGTCCCGTTCGGTGGTCAGGCTGTCTGAACCGGCCAAGGCGTTGACCCTGCTGCCCACTTCCTCGACCACCTGCTGCGCATCATCCGTTTCGCCTGCCGCCATCCGCAGCATCGCCGAGATCTGCGTGAAGAGGTTCTTGACCCGGTGATCCATCTCGGAAATCGCGCGCTTCGCGCAGCTTGGCGGCCGATTGCGCTTGTGACATCCAACAGGACACCCAGCACGCGCGCATCGGGGCGGTTGCCTCCAGAGTGCTGACCCGCAGCCTCCAGCCCGACGGAAGACAGCGCGTCTGCTGACAGGGAAACGATGCGGCTGAAGGATTTTCCTTCGGCGCAGGCCGCTAGGTCCTCGATCAGATTGTCGCGATCTGACGGGGCGATCAGGGTCGCAAGGGCCGGCAGCGGCAGGCCTGCGGTCTGACCGATGCCCAGCAGGTTGGAACTGTCATCGAGAGGCAGCGTCCGGCTGCACGGGTCGAACTGCCAGACCGCAATCTGGGTCAGTGACCGTCTTGAGCCGTTCGTCCTGGCGCTCGACCTCGACCTGCAGGTCGTGCAGGCCGTCACGTCCTCGAAGACCAGCAGGGCGCCGTCCAGATGTCCTTCGGGCCCGCGAGAGGGTCTGACATCGATGCGCCAAACGCGCGCGTGCGGTCCTCGTCGTGCAGTTCCGTTCCCTGCGCCTCGCCCTGTCACATGACTTCGGCGGCCCTCCGTTGCAGGACGCCAATGCCGAAGACGTTCGAAACATCCGCAAGGGGGCGCCCGTGGGCCGACCGGCGCAAGCAGAATAGCTGCAAGGCGGCAGCGGTAAAGTTGCGGACCCGGATCTCGCGCTCCACCACCAGCAGCGGGATCTTGGTGGCCGAAAAGAAATTCTGAAGATCGCTGTTCGCGGCGGTCAGGTCGTCATTCTTGGACTTCACCTGATTGTTGACAGTGCTCAGTTCCTCGTTCGTGGACTGAAGCTCCTTTTTCATCGACATCATCTCTTTGTTCGAGATTTTCAGCTCCTCATTCGCCGTTTCATTTCCTGCACCGCACTGTGCAACCCGGTCTGGGTCAGCCGCAGCTGTTCCTCCAGCAGGTTCGCGCGACATTCATGCATCCGCAGTTCGTCCGAATCCTGGTCCAATTCGGGCTGAGCCAAATTACCTGCTTCCTGGAACACCAGCAGGATTGTCCGGTCGGGCAAGGGCGCGGCAAACAGGGTGACGGGCTGCACGCCCACGTCCGAACCCGCCAGAAGGTCGCACACGATCGCGGCCGGTGGTGTTGACCTGATCCAGCGTGAAGTTGACGCCTCCCTCAGGCCGGGAGGAACAACGGCAAGGCTTGCGCGCCATCGGATCAACCGCAGGAAAACGTCCCAACCTTCCGGCGGACCACTGAACCTCGCCTGCCCGCGACACCTGCAGCGGCGCCGGCGCAAAGCGATCCAGCACGCGCTGCTGTGCCGCCAGCACCTTCGGGTTGGCCGACACAGTGCCGCGCGTCTGCGGGTCCGGGCCGTTCTCGTTGCCGCGATCGGGGGCGAGGGGAAGGCAGGGGCCAGCAGCAGCCGTGCCGCCGTTTCATCGCACTGGTACAGGCGCGCGGTCCGGTCCAGTTGGGCAAATGCATCGCCTCTCGCCGCACGCCCTCGGAAAGGCTCAGGAACAGGAAGCCCCCCGGTCGCAGGGCATAATGGAACAAGGGCAGGATGCGCGCCTGCAGTTCCTCGTTCAGATAGATCAGCAGGTTGCAGCACGAAACAGGTCCACCCGCGCAAAGGGCGGATCGCGCAGAACCCTGTGCAGGGAACAACGGACACGGTCGCTCAGATGCGGGGTGATTTGCATCATTGCGTCCCGATGGGTTGTGGATGCGCCGCGCAGCGGCTCCGGGATGTCCGCCAGCGCGCTGATCGGATATGTGCCAGCGCGCGCCACCTCGATCAGCATCGCGACGCTGTAGGCTTCTGCACCGCTGGAGTGGCCGGGAACCCAGACCCGCAGTCCCTTGCCCTCGGCGCCTTGCATCATGGGTCGAATCGCCTTGTCGTGAAGGACTTCGAACAAGTCAGGATCGCAGAAGAAGCGGGTCACGTTGATCAGGAACTCGTTCAACAGCGCATCGCATTCACCCGAATGCCGCTGGAGGTGGCGAAGGTAATCTTTGGTACTGGACAGGTTCAGCACCTGCATTCTGCGGCGGATGCGCCGCACCAGCCTGGACATCTTGTAGCCCGGGAGATCATGTCCGCATATTTCCAGCAGGTGCCGACAGATGCGGCGTGCATTGGCCATCGTCGTTTCCTCGGCCAGATCCACATCGTTGGCTTCAAGGAACTACAGAATGGCGGACAGGATGCGATAAGGTGGCAGAATGTAATCGATCAGGCCGGTGGCCTCGGCGGACAAGGGCATGCCGTCGTGACGGGCGGTCCCGGGTTCCTGCACGACGCACAGCCCGCCATGCTCCTTGATGGCACGCCGGCCAAGAATGCCGTCCGAGCCCCTGCCTGACAGGATGACGCAGGCTGCGGTAGGGCCGCAGTCATGAGCCAAGCTTTGAAAGAAATCATTGATAGGGCGGCGCAAGCCGCGCGGCTGGTCGAATTCGGTCAGCTTCAGCCGGCCGTTCCAGATCAGCATCCGCGCGCCGGGTGGGATGGTGTAAACTTGACCGGGTTGCAGCGGCGTGTCATCGACAGCCTGCTGGACGCTCAACTTGGTGCGATGCTGGATGACGATATAAGCTGCCCGGTCGTCGCGCTGGGTGTCGCGCAGCAACTCGTCTAAGGCCTTCAGCCCGCCTGCGGATGCGCCAATCGCCATGACCACGAAATCATGGCGCTGCTGCGCGTGCGAGGGCGCGGCTTCATTCATCGCGAACCGTGATCCTCGCCAGCGTGCCGATCGAGCGTGCAATCAGGCCCCTCGAGTCCGTCATGATCAGGCCGAGCTGTCCCGCGGCCTGCCGCAGGTCGGCGACGTTCCGGCTCAGCTCACGGTCATGCGGAGACCGAACGCTGACCCTTTCCGCGGCGCTGCCGTCGAACTGCGACGCCAGAACAAAGCGGGCCTTGCCATTGCTGCCGCATGGCTTGGACCTGAAACCAGGTTCATCAACCGTCGCCTGTCGGTAGCATGGTTGACCACTGGAAAGCGCCCGTCGTCGCGTGCGTTGCCCATGAAAAAGGATGACATGGCCTGCACCTGCTCGGGGGCGTGTCGGCCCCCTGAAGAAAATGGCAGTTCAGCCGCTGCACGTCGCGGGCAGCATAGCCCGTCAGGCGGCAGAAGGGGTCTTTTTCGACCTGCAAGGGCATGTCACCCGCGCTGCTGGCCAGCGACAAGGCAATGCGATCGGGTGATCTGCGCATGCAGCGCTTCTGGTAAGGGGGTGTCCGCCATAGAGACCTAGAATTGGCTGGCATGGTGCCGGCCCGCGCGGATTTTAAAAGTTGAGTTCAGCATCATAAGATGCGTTGTCAAACGGCAGGAACCGGGCCGGTACTGCTCCGGACCAGCAGATCCACGCTCAGAGTCGTGCTGTCGGTGATCTCCTCGCCCCTCATCCGGGACAGCAACAGTTCGGCGGCCTTGCGTCCCAGGCGGGCCCGATACTGGCGGATCGTGGTCAGCGGCGGCAGGCAGAAGGCCGACATCTCGATATTGTCGAAGCCCATGACCGATATGTCGTCCGGAACACGCAATCCCGCCCCGATCAGGCCGTTGATCAGTCCGATCGCCATTTCGTCGTTGTCGCAGAACACGGCTGTCGGGCGGCGGGGCAGGGTCAGGATCCGGGCCGCGGCATCCGCACCGAACCGGGCGGTAAAATCACCTTCGATGCTGGCATCCGGTCCGGGCGCCGGAAGGCCCGCGGCCGCAAGGCCAGCCAGAAAGCCCCGCCGACGCGAGACGGTCAGCGAATTGCCGGCCGGCCCCGTCATGTGCAGGATGTCACGATGTCCCAATCCGGTCAGGTGCTGCGCCGAAAGACGTCCGCCTTCCTCGTTGTCCGCCAGAACACGCGGCGCCTCCAGGCCTACGATCCATTCGCAAGCCTGTACCAGCGGCGGGCATCCCGGCTGGGCGAACAGCTGCGGGTCCAGGTTGCCGTCCAGAACGATGACGCCATCCGACCGCGACCGGTTCAGATGAGGGCCCAGCACCTTCAGGGCGGGCTGATCGGGCACCGCAGTTGTATCCAGCACCAGAAGGCTCAGCCCGTTCTTGCGCAGCACATCCGAAATGCCCGACAGGATTTCGGAAAAGAACGGGTTGGCCAGCTTCGGCACCAGCGCCAGCACGCCGCCCACCTGCTGCTGGCGCAGATTACGGGCCGTGAAGTTCAGGGTATAGCCGGTTTCGGCGATTGCATCTTCGACGGCCTTTCGGGTCGCTTCGGACACGATCGTGGGGTTGGAAAGGGTGCGGCTGACGGTGGCCACGGAAACGCCGGCCAGCTTGGCGACATCGTAGATGCGGGGCGGGCGCGTTTGATCTGGCACAACAATCTCGGGTTTGGGACCGTTCAAGCGTTTATGGAAAAAAATCCTGTTGTAAACCTTTTCATCCTGTGACATCTTCCCTTGAAACCGATTACATGGAGGCGATCGGTTGGGAGGATGCATGAAGACGATGAAAGGCCCCGGCCTGTTTCTGGCGCAGTTCGTTGGCACGACACCGCCTTTCGACACTTTTGATTCCATCACGGCCTGGGCCGCCGATTGCGGTTATCTTGGCGTGCAGGTTCCGTCCGGTGCGGAGCATCTGATCGATCTGGAGCAGGCATCGGTGTCGCGCGCCTATTGCGATGATCTGTCGGGCGGGGCGCAGGCGAACGGGATCCAGATCACCGAACTGTCGGCCCATCTGCAGGGCCAGCTGGTCGCGGTTCATCCGGCCTATGACGAGGCGTTTGACGGTTTTGCGCCGCAGGCGGTGCGTGGCAACCCCAAGGCGCGGCAGGAATGGGCCGTCGAGCAGGTCAGAAAGACCATCGACGCGTCCGCCAACCTTGGGCTGGACCGGATGGCGGCATTTTCAGGCGCGCTGGCGTGGCCCTATCTCTACCCATGGCCGCAACGCCCGGCCGGACTGATCGAGACGGCATTCGATGAGTTGGCGGCCCGCTGGCGTCCGATCTTGGATCACGCGGACAGCAAGGGCGTGGACATCTGCTTCGAGATCCATCCCGGCGAAGACCTGCATGACGGCATCAGCTTCGAGATGTTCCTGGACCGCGTGAACCAGCATCCGCGGGCAAAGATGCTGTACGACCCGTCGCATTACCTGCTGCAGCAGCTTGATTACCTTGAAAACCTTGACATCTACATGGACCGCATCGGCATGTTCCACGTCAAGGATGCCGAGTTCAACCCGACAGGGCGGCAGGGTGTTTATGGCGGCTATCAGTCATGGGTCGACCGGGCGGGACGGTTCCGCAGCCCGGGTGACGGACAGGTTGATTTCAAGGCCATCTTCTCCAAACTGACAGCAGCCGGATTCGACGGCTGGGCCGTGGTCGAATGGGAATGCGCGCTGAAGCATCCCGAAGATGGCGCGAAAGAGGGGGCGGCCTTTGTGCGTGACCATATCATCCGCGTGACCGAACGCGCGTTTGACGATTTTGCCGCCGGTGGCACGGACCACGCGGCCAACATGCGGATGCTGGGACTGAAGGCATGACGACCGAACGACATATTCCCATCCGCCTTG
>NZ_JBKGUN010000028.1:0-7116 GCF_046462195.1 Paracoccus sp. (in: a-proteobacteria)
GCGCATCAGCTTGTCGGCGATCAGCTTGATGCGTTCCTTCAGGCGCGCCTTGCGGGCCTGCCAGGCACCGCCGCCCAGACGGTCCAGCAAACCCTCCTCGTGGCCGTAACGGCTGAGCAGCTCGATATTTTCGACGGGCAGATACAACCGGTCGCCGCCGGCATATTCCAGCGCGACGCAGTCATGCGGCACCTTGAGGGCCATGATCGTTTCGATGCCGGTATAACGGCCGATGCCGTGCTCGACATGGACGACCAGATCGCCTGGGCTCAGGGTCTGCGTGTCCTTGAGGAAATTCTCGGCCTTGCGGCGCTTCTTCGCGCCCCGGATCAGCCGGTCGCCCAGAACGTCCTGTTCCGAGATGACGGCGATGCGGCCCAGTGCCGTTCCTTCGGCCACGAAGCCTTCGTCCAGCGGCCAGACCGCCAGGCCCAGCGCACCCGGCTGGTCGGGCAGATCGCGCAGGTCCCCGATGGGCTTGGCCCCTGTCAGCCCTTCGTCGGCCAGAAGGCCCGACAGCCGTTCGCGCGCGCCCTCCGAAAAGCTGGCGATGATGACGCGGTGATCCTTGGCCAGCGCCTTCACATGCGCGGCCAGGGCGCTGAACAAGTTGATCTGTTCAGCCTGGCGTTCGGGAACAAAGTTGCGCCCGGGTCGCCCGCCCGCGTCCAGCACGCCCGGACCGGGGGGCTGGTTCAGGACCGACAGGCGCAGCACGCGATGCGGGGCCAGCCAGCCGGCCCATTCACCTTCAGTCGGGAACATCGCATCGGGGGGCACGGGCTTGTAGACCGTATCGGCGCGGCCCTTGGCGGCCATGGCCGCACGGCGCGCGTCGAACTGTTCGCGGATCGTGTTGCGCCGCGCGTCGATCACCTGGCCCACATGGTCGTCCAGCACGACCGAGGCGCCGGGAAGATAATCGAACAGGCTTTCCATGCGATCATGAAACCACGGCAGCCAATGTTCCAGGCCCGCCGTCTTCTGCCCCGCGCTGATGCTTTCATACAGCGGGTCGTTGGTGCCGCCGCCGTATTCGGTGCGATAGTTCTGGCGAAAACGGGTGATGGCGTCCTCGTCCAAGATCACCTCGGACATGGGGGCCAGCTCGATCCGCGACAGCTTTTCGGTGGTACGTTGCGTGACCGCGTCGAAACGCCGCGCCCCGTCCAGAACGTCGCCGAACAGATCAAGGCGGATCGGTCCCGATTCGCCCGGCGGAAAGATGTCGATGATGCCGCCGCGCACCGCATAATCGCCGGGTTCGGTCACGGTGGGACTTTGAACAAAGCCCATGCGGACCAGAAAGGCACGCAGCGCCCCCTCGTCAATGCGATCGCCCACGCGGGCGGTGAAGGCGGTGTTGCGCACCAGATCGCGGGCCGGTACGCGCTGCAGCACCGCGTTCAGCGTGGTCAGCAGGACGAACGGCCCCTTGATCGCCCCCTGCGCCAGTCCGGCCAGCGTCGCCATGCGTGCGGCCTGGAGCTCGGGCGCGGGCGAGACGCGGTCATAGGGCGTCGTGTCCCAGGCCGGGAAATCCAGCACCACCAGTTGCGGTGCCAGAAAGGACAGGGCCGCGCGGGTGGCGGCCATGCGGCGGTCGTCGCGGGCGATATGGATCACCGGCGCGCCGTTGTTTTCGGGACGCGCCGCTTCGCGCGCGATCAGCGCCGCATCATAGCCTTCGGGCGCACCGGAAAGGATCAACTGCTGGGACATGAGCCGTGAGGTATAGAGCGGGGCCGCGAAGTCAAGCGCATCACAACCCGTTGGGATGCATCAGGGTCCACAAGGTCCCCCAAAGCACGGTCAGCGCCACCGCGACCATCGACATCAGCGTCACCAGCCGACGATGCCAGGTCATCCGTCGTGCGGCCTCGGCCGCGGCGTCGTCCATGGGCATCCGCCCCTCCTGCGCCGCCTCGACCAGCGGAAAAAGACGCCGCGCCAGCCGTACGCGCATCCAGAACAACAGCCAGAACGGCACCAGCAGCAGCACCAGCGCCTGCGCCAGCTCCAGCCAGAAGACAAAGCCCAGAACCGCCAGCGAACTGAGGAGAAAGCTGGTCACTCCTAGGAACACCGCCCCTTCTCGCGGACCAAGCCGCCAGCGTGGCAGCACCAGCGACAGCCAGTCCAGCAGCGTGATGACGGCCGCGCCCTCGTATTCGCCGCGCGCTTGTGCGGCGCGGGCATGGGACACGACCTCGGACGGAACGCCCAGGATGCTGCGGCCGGTTGCCGACCACATCCCCACCAGCGCCAGCCAGTACCAGATCGTCATGAAAGACCGGCTGTCCAGCAGGCCGATCAGGCTGTTGACTTGCGGCACGGGCAGTTCCTTGTCCTTGGCTGCCGGCGACCTTAGAACGGGTTTCGACCAAGGAAAAGCGCCCCGGTCGTTCCAATCTGACAGGAGGCCCGCATGGCCAACCCGATCATCGCCCCGTTCCCCGCCTCGCGCCTGCGCCGCCTGCGCCGCAACGCCAACATCCGCGCCATGGTGTCGGAAAGGAACCTGACGCCCGCCAACCTGATCTGGCCGATCTTCGTGACCGAGGTTGCGGGCGCCGAGGGAGAGATCCCTTCGATGCCGGGGGTGGAACGCCTGACGCTGGACGGTGCCAGGCGGGCGGCCGAACGGGCGGCGCGGCTCAATATCCCCGCGATCTGCATCTTTCCCCATTCCGATCAGGACAGCCGGACCGAGAACTGCGAACGGGCCTGGGACCCGGACAACATCGGCAACCTTGCCATCCGCGCCGTCAAGGAAACGGTGCCCGATCTGGTGGTGATGACGGACATCGCGCTGGACCCTTACAATGCCAACGGCCATGACGGCCTCGTCGTGGACGGAGAGATCCTGAACGACGAGACGGTGGAAGCCCTGGTCCGCATGGCGCTGGTGCAGGCGGAATGCGGGGCCGACATCCTGGGGCCGTCGGACATGATGGACGGTCGCATCGCCGCCCTGCGCGCCGCACTGGAGCGCGAGGGGCACAAGCATGTCGCGATCCTGTCCTATGCGGCCAAGTTCGCTTCTGCCTTTTATGGGCCCTTCCGGGACGCGGTGGGCGCTTCGGGACGGCTGGTCGGCGACAAGAAAACCTATCAGATCAATCCTGCCAACCGCGGCGAGGCGATCCGCTGTGTCGCCCGTGACCTTGCTGAAGGGGCGGACATGGTCATGGTCAAGCCCGGCATGCCCTATCTGGACATCTGCCGCGCCGTGAAGGACGAGTTTGGCGCCCCTACATTCGCCTATCAGGTCAGCGGCGAATACGCGATGATCGAGGCCGCGATCCGGAACGGCTGGCTGTCGCGCGACGCGATGATCGAAAGCCTGCTGGGCTTTCGCCGCGCCGGCTGCGACGGGGTGCTGAGCTATTTCGCGCCCACCGTGGCCGAGATGCTGGCATGACAGGTCCGGCTGGCGTATCCTCCGCGCCAACGGGCCAGCCAGAGCCCCCATCACCGACACGAGGCGACACATGACCCAACCCACACTGTCCCGCCGCACCCTGCTGGCATCGGGCGGGGCCGCCCTGCTGATGGCCGGCTGCACCAATGCCGTCGGCACCAACGGCGCCGCGCAGCTGGATGCCCGCGTGGACCAGACGCACCAGTATCTGGTCACGACCTATCCGGCCGCCGCGCCGCTGGTGCAGAATGCGCGGGGCGTTCTTTACATGCCGCTGATGACGGAGGCGGCCTTGGGCTTTGGCGGGGCCTATGGTCAGGGCGCGCTGCGGATCGGCGGTCAGTCGGTGGATTATTATTCCGCGACCCGTGCCACCGTCGGCATCCAAGCCGGGGCGCAGCAATACGCGCATGTGCTGATCTTCCAGACCGATGAGGCACTGCAGGCCTTTCGCGGTGCCCCCGGCTGGGTTGCGGGCGCCGGCGCTTATTATGCCATGCCTTCGGGCGGCATGGCTGTGGGGGCCGATACGTTCTCGGCCCAGTTCCCGGTCGTGGCGATGATTTTCGGCCAGTCGGGACTGATCGCAGGCGCCGCGATCGAGGGCACGAAATACAATCGCATCATTCCCTCGACCCTGCCCGAGATCAGCTTCGGCACGATGGGGCTGCCGGGCTAGGCCCCCCAGGAACCGATCAGGCCGATGTCAGGTGGCGCAGCCCATGCGTCACATCGGCCCGGACCGCCAATCGAAGCGCGGGTTCATCACCCGCGCGCAAGGCCGCCAAGATCATGCGGTGGTGCCGCGGCGGCTCGTTCCGCTTGACCCGCCCGTACAGCGCCCGCATCGTCGGGCCCAACTGCAGCCAGATCGTTTCAAGCATGGCCAACATCGCCGGGGCCTGGGCGCGCAGATACAACATCCGGTGAAAATCCAGGTTGCAGCGGATATAGCCCACCGCATCGTGACGCTCGACCGCATCGGCGATGCGGCCGTTCATCGTAGCCAGCCGGTCGATCAGGGCGAAATGCGCGCGCGGCAAGGCACGTGCGGCCAGTTCGGGTTCGATCAAGGCGCGCAGGGCGGCCAGTTCCTCGATCCGGTCGTCCGACAGGGCGGGCGTTGCCACCCGTCCGGACCCTGACAGCGTCAGCGCCCCTTCCGCCACAAGGCGCCGCACCGCCTCGCGGGCGGGGGTCATAGACAGGTGATGGTCGCGCGCGATGCCGCGCAAGGTCAGCGCCTTGCCCGGCGGCAGTTCGCCCAGCATGATCTGGCTGCGCAGGGTGCGGTACAGCCGCTCGTGCGCGGCAGGCTCGGAAGGGCGGGAAATACTCATCGGGACGATGTGATCACAAATGACGGTGCGGTCAATCGCGGAATTGCCACAGCATCAGATCCCCGCCGTAAGCCCGCAGCCATGCCCGATGGGTGGCATGATGCGGCATCAGCGCCTCGACCTGCGACCAGAACCGGGGCGAGTGATCCATATGCGCCAGATGCGCGACCTCGTGGGCGGCGACATAGGTCAGCACTGCCGGCGGGGCCATCACCAGCCGCCACGAGAACATCAGGCGTCCGTCATGGGTGCAACTGCCCCAGCGCGACCGCGTGTCGCGCAGCACGATCGCGCGATACGGACGGTTCAGGAATGCGCTGAACCCGTCGCAGGCCCTCCGCAGGCGCAGCAGCGCCAGTTGCTGCAGAAAGGCGGCGGCCACCGGGCCGACCGGCCGTCCTTGGGGAATCAGCAGCGCCCCTTCCCGCATCTCCGGGCGCCGCACGGACGCGGGTGACAGGATCAGCTCCTCGCCCTCGACCGGCAACAAAGCACCGGCCACTGCATGATGGCGTTCGGGCAGACGAGACAGGGCGCGCCCCAGCCAGCCCCGCTTTGATTCGGCAAAGGCCTGCCCCTCGGCCAGGGGCACATGGGCGGGCAGCGTCAGCACTGCACCCGATCCGTCGCGCGGCACCCGCAGCACCATGCGCCGCGCCCGGGCCGAGCGTTTCAGTCGCACGGCCAGCCCGTCTTGAAGGATGATCCGCGGATCGACGCTTGCCATGCCTGCTCCGGCCTGCCAGATAAAGCCTTTGACACCCTCAGGCCGCTGTGGCAGGGGGTCGCCCGGTTTCCCTAATCGCGGCTGAAGGAGATTACCATGCCCAAAGAGGAATGGGGCACGAAGCGCCTGTGCCCGCATTGCGCGACGCGCTTTTATGACCTGAAGAACGATCCGATGACCTGCCCGGCCTGCGGCAACCAGTTCACGCTGGACAGCCTGACCGACGGGCGCGGCAAGACACTGGTCACGGAAAAGACTGCGGCTGCGGCCACCGACGATGACGATCTGGTCGATGACGACGAGGAAATCGGCGACGACGCCGGCGAACTGGACGATGATCTGCTGGAAGAAGACGATGACGACGCCGATGTGTCACTGGACGACATCGCCGATGTCGCCGAGGACGAGGAAGAGTGATCCAAGGGCCGCGCCGAAAGGCGCGGCCTTTTCATCAGGAGACATGACATGCCCTTTGACGGCCTTTCGCGCTACCAACCGCAGATGCTGGGCATCCTGCGCATCGTCTCGGCCCTGATCTTCTTTGCGCACGGCACCCAGAAGATCCTGGGCTTTCCGGCCAGCGACATGAACCCTGCTGCATTCACCCTGTCCTGGACGGCGGGAATGTTGGAACTGGTGGGCGGGGGCTTGCTGATCCTGGGCCTTTTCACGCGTCCGGTGGCCTTTCTCTTGTCGGGCCAGATGGCGGTCGCCTACTGGATGGCTCACGCACCGCAAAATCCGTTTCCTGCGCTCAATGGGGGTGATGCGGCCATCCTCTACTGTTTCGTGTTCCTTTATCTGGTGTTCGCGGGACCGGGCGCTTTCAGCCTCGACCGATCCACCAAACGCGTCTCCTGACCGGACCCGATGCCCCCATTGCAGCGCCTGTCGCTGCGCCTTGGTGATTCCGCCAATGGGAGACAACGGCTTGCAAAAGTTTCCTCCGGTTTTCTGCACGTGACCTGCTTTTTCCTCTTGCAGCCCTTTCTTCCCGCCCATATAGACCGCTCACACGACGCGCCGCGGCGCTTCGCAGACCTCCGGTGGGGCCATAGCTCAGTTGGTAGAGCGCTTGAATGGCATTCAAGAGGTCAGGGGTTCGATTCCCCTTGGCTCCACCAAATCATTACATGCAGAATAACTTCTGAGATCAGGCGAAACACGCTCTGGGGAGCGAAACTCTCCGATATTTCCTCTATATGCTTGCTTACCTACCCTTCATGGGGCGTCGCTAGAGAGACTGATACAGGCCAATCTCAATGGAAAGCCTTTGCAGGAGAGGCAGCCGTTAACGATAGCTGCGCGTTTAGGTGGCTGTGCTCCATAAAGCCGAGTTATCTTTATAGGGAGTAGCCACCGGCATAAGCCCAGTATGGGATCCAGATTTATGCCAAGTCGGCTGATCATGTAGCTTTCCTTGGATAGTCGCGATGGTTGGTCTTTTGGTTCGTCTGCTAGGCTTCAACTCACGCTCCCGATTCCGGTCCTGCGAAAGGGTTGTCGACGAGTATTCCGAGAAAAGGCGAAACGTTTTTGCGCAGGACATTCGGTCGATACGGCATTGTTGCGGAACGCGGCGTTGGAGCGGGGCCTGCCCTTCCCCATCAAGCTCGGGCCGCACG
>NZ_JBKGUN010000029.1:0-9912 GCF_046462195.1 Paracoccus sp. (in: a-proteobacteria)
CTGTTTTGGTAGAAAAAAAAATTTCGGCCTAACGGCCTTTGTTGATCCCCCCCCCGTTCCGCGGCCCCCCCCTTTGCTGTCTTGCATTTTCCTGTTGGCTTGCCATGATTGGCTGTCCATGCAGTGCATGCGTTTGGAAAGATCAGGATCGAAAAGACTTGTTGGGAACCGAATTTGATGACCAATGCGTAGTCTCTGATCGGAGCCCTGCCTTGACTTGATTAATAGGAGGGGAGCATTCCGTTCGAATGATTCCCGATCTGGCCAACTCGCCAAGGGTTGTATGATCCTGTCAGGGGGGCTTCTCTGCGCAGCTGGAGAATATCAGTTGCCGCCGCGGCCTTTACAACAGCTCCCATACTTGAGGTACTCAGCCGCAAGGATTTAGCCGCTCCGATTTTCCTTGCGTCGCATCCAGAGAGCTTCTGACATGCTACGTCGCTCGGCTCCACCGCGACGCGTAATCTTCATCGTTTTGCACCGGCTGGACAGGAAGGCTGTGTCTGGCCATCATTACGACTCTTACCATTGAAGCGCGAATCCCTTCCCTCGTTCACTCCAAGCGCGTTCCACAATCACTCGCCCAGGGTTCGGAAGCAGATAACGGCCCAAGGCAAAGAAGTAAGGGCGAGGTGAATGTGAGCCCACCGCTCGTATCTGACGGTGGGGGGTAAGGCGCCGGAAGCTAGAGAGCCCTGCAAAGGTGCGCCCGACAACCCAACGATATCACTCAGTCGCCTTTTACCGGCACGCCGTCGGGAGAGGGTGTTCGCAGACGATCACGGGGAAGCGGAGCCGCCTTGTGATCGGCGACTTCGATGAAGTCCCCCGCTATCAGCCTCGCCCCGCGATCATAGGTCAGATAGCGCCAGAGCCACTGCATCGACACGAGAAACCGGTGCTGGAAGCCGACCAGCAGATAGACATGGATAACAGCCCAGGCAGCCCAGGCAAACCATCCCCTGATCTTGAAATCTCCTTGCTCGAACACTGCCGCATGCCGTCCCACGATGGCCGTGTTGCCTCGGCTGTCGTAACGGAACGGCGTCAGCGCGTCGCCCGTCCGGATATGGCGGGCCAGCGTCTGCCCCAGATGGACACCTTGCTGCTTGGCGACCTGTGCCAGTCCGGGAAGGGGTTTACCGTCCGGCCCAGCGAAAACGGCCACATCACCCAGTGCGAAGACCTCCTCCTGTCCTTGAACCCGCAGGGTCTGGTCCACCGGGATGCGTCCGGCCCGGTCTGTATCCCCAAGCTGTCGCGCCAAGGGTGAAGCGGACACGCCGGCAGCCCAGATCACAATGCCCACTGGTTGCTCTTTTCCGCCGATCACGATGCGGTCGGCCTTGATCTCTTCCACCGCCTCGCCCGTCCGGACGCAAACCCCGAGGCGCTCCAGCCGCGCCTTGGCATAGGCCGACAGTTCTTCCGTGAAGCCGGACAACAGCCGTGGCCCTGCCTCGACCAGTGTGATCCGCGAGGTTTCGGGCCTGATGGTGCGGAAGTCGCGTGCCAAGGTATAGCGGCTCAACTCGGCAATGGCGCCTGCCAGTTCGACGCCCGTGGGCCCGCCACCGATAATGGCAATTTCCAGCAGGCGCTGGCGTTCGGCCGGGTCGGCCGCACGCTCTGCACGCTCAAATGTCAGCAACACCTGCGAGCGGATGTGGCGGGCGTCCTCGATCGTCTTGAGGCCCGGAGCCCATTGCGCCCATTCGTCATGGCCGAAATATCCATGCCCGGCGCCGCTGGCGAGAACAAGACGGCTATAGCCCAGAGTCTGTCCACAGCTGAGCGTGAGTTGCCTGCGCGAGGTGTCGATGGTGGTCACCTCCCCAAAGATCACGCGCACCGACTTGTGGCGCCGGAGGACCTTTCGGATCGGCTCAGCCACATCGGTGGCAGACAGGGCGGCCGTCGCAACCTGATACAAGAGCGGCTGAAACAGATGATGGTTGTGCCGATCGATCACCGTGGTGGATATCCCTGCACGGCCCAATCCCTTTGCCACCTCCAGTCCTCCAAAGCCTGCGCCGATGATCACGACATCCGAATGCATCTCAGCGTCTGCCTGATCACGATGGAGGGTCTGCTGCTGCTCCGTCACGCCTTGTCCTTTCCTTGTGTCAGTCAGGGCCTCGCCCGGGGCTGTCACTGCGACGAACCTGTGGAAGGGGGCGTTGTTCCCGGCATCAGTCCTTTCATGGCGCAGCCGCGGATGGCCGTCGTCTGTCTTCGTCAACACCTGAGAGCGATCTCCACAACTACTGCGGCTTTGGGTCCGGCACGGCAACACGCTGACGATGCGCGCGGTGATCCGCCGCCTCTGGCGCGGCCTCGGCTTCTTGCCTCCCAATTGATCGAACCCTGTGGCAAAAAGCCGGAACAGCAAAGACAGGACATCCCCATGGCCGTGACGATTGCCGACCCTCTTGAACTGAGCATTGTTGAAATGATCAACACCGAGAGAGAGGCGGCTGGCGTGCGGCCTGTCCATACCGAGGTTCACCTCAACGACTCTGCACGCGATCATTCGGAATGGATGGCCGAGCAGCAGACGCTGTCCCATACCGGCAATGAGGGCAGTTCCCCCAGTGAACGCGCCGAAGACGCCGGCTTTCCGATGCAGGGCGGGTCGTGGAGCGTGAGGGAGAACGTGGCCTATGCCAGCAACGATGGAGAAGTCGACGCAGATGTCCTTTCGGTCCTCCACGATGCCCTGATGAACAGCCCTTCCCACCAAGCCAACATCTTGGATCCCGATGTCGATTATGTCGGTGTCAGCCTTGCCCAAGGTCAGGTGCAGACAGAAGAAGGGCTGCGTGACGTGGTCTTCCTGACCCAGAACTTTGGCAGCAGCACGCAGCCCGTTCTTGTTCAGGAAGAGGTGGGCGGCGAGGCCGTGCTGACATCCTATGTGGATGGAGAGGCCATCCCCGGAAGTTCGCAACCGCTGCCCAAAGATGAAGACACGACCACCCCTGACGGAGCAGAGGACGACGACACCCGGGATGACGACCAAGAGGATCCACAGGACCGGGAGACAGCCTCGGGCGGATCCTGCTTTGTGGCAACGGCGGCCTATGGCAGCCGAATGCATCCGGACGTGGTGACGCTGCGGCGCTTCCGCGATGAAATCTTGGTCAAGCACCGGGTAGGACGCGCCTTTGTTCGCCTTTACTGGTTAGTCGGCCCGCAGCTTGCAAAGGTTGTTCGGCACGATCGCGCAGGCGGATCTTTGAGTCGCGGAATTCTCCGGCCTTGCGTGGCATTGGCGGCGAGGACTCTGGTTCGCCAAGAAGATCGCAAGTGACTTGGGGCTTGAGCCAAGACTGCAGTGACGACGCCTGAGGCACTGGGGGCAGCAAGGAAAGGCTGTCCGTTCTTCGGCGGAAGCTTTATTCCGCGATTGCCTCTGCGCGCCGGATCCCAGGCTTCAACATTGGGCGGAAAACATCCCTTACCGATGACTTGGGAATTCCAAAAAGGTGCTCTCAGCCAAGGGGGATTGGTTTCGGCGTTTCTTGCTGTTGTGGACTAAGTTTACCCGTTGGAATGTCATAGTCGTACGTGTATGCCTGATCAGAACCCTGCTAAATCACATGAAGGATCATCCTGTCACATGACGTGCAACAGGATTGGGTCTCTCCTCTATCTGAACGCCAACTGCGGCGGTGCATGCATGACCCCTTTCATGAGAACCTCGCCTCTTGCCAAAGCAAGTGCTGACGTTTAGCGAAACACGTCAGCGTTGAACCTGCCGAAAAGAACAGCTTATTTGCGCGCACAAACAGCATATTTTCAACATGTCTTTGTGCGGAGTCAGTAACATGTTTCGTCTTGCCCTTTGCGGCCTCGTTTTTCTTGCCGCGTGTTCATCCACGCAATACCCGTGCAGTGATTTGTGCATGAGCGCCCTTGTTGAGTATGAACCGGGCTACGAGCCTGCCACATCGCATTGACACTGTTCGCAATGGCAACAACGAGCCCTTTTGTCTGCTGACGATGTGAAATTCTTTCAAAGTTCGATGTTGGCGAAAGCGCTACCAAAGCTGGATCAATGCATAAAATTCCTCCATCCCCCTGCGCATCGGCCTGTTGAGGCGATCGCAGCGGCGTGTTGGCAGAGGCCTTGATTACTGCTTGCTGCCATATGTTGGCTTGATGGCGTTGCCGGGGCGATTCAGCTTGCAAGCGGCTCAAGGGAAATTCTGAATGCACCTTGACTCAACTGCGTCCGCGGAACAGATGCAGGGCCGTTCCATGACGCTCCTCAAGTACCGATCCTGCCATGCCTGACTGGCCTGACCTTTACCTTATGCGTCACGGAGAAACCCTGTGGAATGCTGAAGGGCGTCTTCAGGGATCACTGGATGCACCGCTGACCGCCAGAGGGCGACAACAGGCTATGTGGCAGGCGGATCTGGTGTCCAAGATTGATGGCCAACGTTGGTCCAGTCCTCAAGGGAGGGCGCAGCGGACCGCCGAAGTGATCTTTGGAACGAACGGGTTTCTGCTGGACGACCGATTGTCCGAGATCGGTATCGGCACTTTTGCGGGCCAACTGCTCTCCGATCTGCAACAGGCGCGTCCGCACATATTCCAAGGAAGCCCGCTGGACTGGTATGACCACTGTCCTCAGGGCGAAGGCTTTGCTGGCCTAGCTCTCAGATGTCGCAACTTTCTGAACAGTTTGACAGGGCCTGCGCTGATCGTGACCCACGGAATGACGCTGCGCATGCTGCGCCTGATAGCGCAGGACATGCCGCTCAGCCGACTGGCAGAAGGAGACATGCGACAGGGCGTTGTCCATGTCATCCGCCGCGGGTGCAGCAACATCCTCGACCATCATAGCGATCCTGATTAAGGCAATTTCGGCTCTTGCAACTTGCCGCGCCACAGGTATTCATGCTCCCACTGCAGCGTTGATGCTGTCAGGTGCAGGGCCCGTTAGCTCAGTGGTAGAGCGTCCCGTTTACACCGGGCCGGTCGGCAGTTCGAATCTGTCACGGGCTACCACCTGCATCGCCGGAAGTCCTGTACGATGCGGCAGCCTTTAAATTCAGTGAGAATGACAGCGTATCTCTTTAAGAGATGAAGGTTGTTCTCTAAAGAAGCCCCCTCTTCTTTTCCGCCTGAGGACTAGACTGTTTGGAACCGGAGTTTTCGGGGGACATTTTCCTTCTAGAAGAAGGGTTGAGGACGATGAAGGCATCGGGGATCACGAAAAGCGCGGGACCGGCGCTTGTGCTCACGCGAGGCGAGAAAGGCACACTGGTTGCGGAGATCTGCCGGAAGGCCGGGATCAGCCAGTCACCCTGCTTCAGTCGGAGCAAGAAGGTGCAGTTAACAGCCCCGCGAACTGCCTGCCCGGCAGACGCGCCATGGCGGCTTGCTGCCCGGCGAGATGCGCCGGCTGAAGGCGCTGGAAGGCTGAGCCTGTGAGAGCCACTGGTCCGAAAGAACAGCCCAACAGCAGCCGGCTGAAGAAGGTCATGGCCGACCTGAGGTTCGACCGGGAGGTGTTGCGAGGCACGTCATCCGCCAAGGGATCGTTCGCCAGTCCGCTTGAAGCGGTGGCACCTGCTGGCCCGCCCTGCCCGGACCGGAGACGGGTTGATGGGATGCGGGTGGACGGGAGTCGGTCCGCAGTGCCTGTGGAGGCCCGCGGCCGGCCCGCCAATCGGCCATTGCCAATCCCGCCGAACCGGGCAGACCGCCCTTCAACAACAGGTCAAGGAGATCTGCGAGCCGCGGGTGCGCTGCGGCCATTGTCGCGTCCATGCTCTGCTGCAACGGGATGGTGGGCCACGTGAACACCAAGAAGACGCGCAGGATCCACAACGCGTTGGGTCTGCGGCTCGGGAGCACGCCTCCCAGGGGCGGGTGAAGGCAAGGCCGCGCGACGATCACCAGGAGGCTGCCGGGCCATGATACGCGCCGGGCCGGAACACAGTCCGGGACTGTTTTTCCCGGCGAATGTCCATGACCAGCTGGCCTTGGGCAACATGCTGCGGGTCCCGAGCATCGTCGATACGCCTTCCCGCTCTTGTTGCGCCGCCGATCCCCGCTTCATCTGTCGCCGCGAGGACGTGGTCCGGACACTGGAACGCTTTTGCGGTCGCACCGGCTGACCAAGAATTGTCCAGGACGACAAGAGCCGCATATTCATGTCCGTCAGACCCATATGTCTGACCCTCGATCCGTGGGCCTATGCCAACAACGCCACCCTGGACTTCTCGCGGCCGGCAAGCCCACCGACAACGGCTTCATCCTGCGTCAGGGAAACAGTCTGCCGGACTGTGTCCCGATCCTCCTCACCTTCAACAGCACGCTCAGGTCGGAATGCCTGAACACGCGTCGCCATCGCCGCTCGGACCCGTGGCGCACCATTGACTACGTCATGAGCACAGTCTGATCATCGGGTCTCAATTGTTCCAAGACATTTATTGCAGAATCGAACCCTGCCTAAGCCAAGCGAATGAATCATTGGTGATGACCCCTATACATGTTGCTTTGTTCCTTATGACATTTTGTCCTTAAAACTTTCTGGCTTTGCTGGAATCATTGCGATGCAAATATGGGCGGGGTTCCGCCACCTAGTTGGAATGAACGAAACTAGACGTGACTTGATCAGGCGGTCCGTTATGGATCTGGCATCTGATGGTATATATCTGCGTGCGAACGGTATGATCGATATGCCGCACACTGAACTTGGAGGCCGTCATGACGGAACGTCACAACCACCTGAGGTCTCGCTTCGGGATGCTTTTCATGATCGCTTGTCTGACCGCCACGCAAGCAGGCGCTCAGGCAGGCGGGAATAACCTCCCGAGCTCTCGCGACATCTGGCGACATCTGCCCCCGGTGCCCGGCCGGGCTCGCGAGCCTGTGCCCGAAGCTGCATCCGAGGCGCGTGCGCCCGCACCTGTTCCCAAACCGACCCCATCAGCTTCGGCCGCTCCTCGTCCAAGTGGGCCTGCGTCCGCAACGCCGCGACGCGCACCTGCCGCTGTGGCCCGCAGGGTCGCTCCCGAGGCCACGGCGCCCATGGTATCCCGTACGCTGGCTCAGGCGCGGGTCGTGATTAATTATCCTCAGCTTGGCGGATACGAGCGGTCGCAAGAGCTGGTCCGCCTCCTGCGCGCAGTAGGTACGGCCGAAGTCGAGACCCGCGCTGTTCGTTATGCCGTTGATCAGCAAAGCATCCGCTACTTCCATGCAGCCGACCGTGACGTTTCCGCAATCATCGGCGACCTGATCAGAGTGGCAGGCGGAGGTGGTCGGGAAACTGTATCAGATTTCACCAATTTCCGTCCCTCGCCTAGAAACGGAACGGTAGAGATCTGGTTGCCCGAGACAGGATTCTAGCCATTGGCACGACAGCTTTGACCTAGGTGAAGGACTCTTCGCGCTGCTTCTGAAGCCACCGTTGAACGTCCGCATGCCTCGTTTAGGCCCTCAAGCGGCGCTCGGTTGAGGACATTCTTGACGACCAGAGGAAGGAGGGCGTCGCCACCCATCGTCTGACCGACCGGGAGGGGATTAATTGGCCCACCCACCTCGGGACGACCACCTTATGTTTGCCGCCGCCCAGCAGGCTGACATCTTCAGCTTCGAAAACGCAACTGGAGTTCTCACCCTCTTCTCAAATGCCTCTATGTATTGAGGTATCACGGTTTCGCACCTGCCGCGTATCAAACCTCTTTTCTCCAGAATTCGCTAGCGGGGCTGACACTAGCGCAAGCAGCCCCCGATGCACTTGCATTCTGCTGGATCACCTTGTCGAGATTGCCGACGGTCTTGTGGATCTGCTCCGCCCTGACCGACATGTGTTCTTGGATCGAAGCAGAAATTTCCAAGACGAGGTTAGCAGCACTCTGGATGTTTGGGCTCGAGCGTAAAGCGCTCGCTGACATTCCTCATCTTGTGAAACCCTTCTCAAGCGGCGCTTGTATAGAGGCCGCATTGGCTCTGGCTGTTGCTCATTCAACATCTGCTTTCTGAAGCGGCTGCCCACAAGCGAGCCTCCTCTCGCTAGTTGTGTCAGCAACATAAGCGCGCCCGAGCTTCGGTAGCAACCCTGCCGGCAAACGCCTTCAAGTTGGAAGCAAGTGTTTTAAATCGGCCGATGACCTGAAGAAATGATTATGAAAATTTCGTACCGCGACCCTCGAAGGCCCTGCGGGCGCCCTCTGCAAAACCAAGGCCGCACATATCTCGCGCTACTCAACTCAGACGTTCAGGCTCTACGCCAGAGACTGGAGAATTCGCCACAACGTCTCTGACAATCGCCTGGACTTTCAGGGCTGTTTCTTCCTGAAAACTCTGAGCTTCGGTGTCGTCCGCCCGCTTCAACCGATAGGGAAGACCTATGGGGCTGCGCTGCCAGATAACCGTCCAATGCGTCAGGGCGATCACATAAGCACCCAGATCACCCATATGGATCGTATCCAGCACTCCGTCCTTATCCCGGCTGAAAAGATCTTCGCGCGAAGTGACACCGGCGAGTTGCCCAGCCTCTGCCGCACGCGCGACCGCAGCCATCGCCTGACCTCCCGGTATCAGGAAAATCTGTCCCGTGCCTTGGCGCGCTTCGGCGGGTGCAAGGACGCGGCTTAGCCACTGCTCGGAAAGGTCGGCGTCGATACGTTCGAGCCACCCGGCGGGATCGTCCAGATTGTGCCAGCTTTCATAAAGATAAATTCGGATGTCCGGGTTGCCTTGCCGCGCCAGCTTTGCCCATTCGCTCAGCCAGCGGGGACTCTCATACCATCGAATTGCATCACGGATTTCGACCATCTCCGTCATGATCAGGACATCGAATTTGTCAGAGGCAAGCGCTTCCTTTGCGGGAATAGGGCTCATGCCACCGCCATGAAGCTCGAATCCTGGAATTTCCGGACCATCCTGCCAGTGCTGCTTGAGGGTCGTGCCCCACCCGATTTGCGAGGCATAGGCGTGCTTGCCAAGCTGTGACAGCATCGCGGGCATATCGCGGCCAACAAGGCTGTGGCCGAGGTGATAGATGGCGTCCACTCGCTCTGGTGGGGCAAGCGGCGCCCTTTCGGCCACTGTCATCGCTGCAGGTGATCCTTTCCACCGTCGCCATGCGAAAGTAGACAAACCAAGCCCGCTCATGGCAGCGAACAATGATCCCAAAGCAAACCTGCGATTCATGCACTGTCCTTCTCGAACGCCGATGGATCCTTGCTGACACGTGAATCAGGCCTACGCCCTCATCCACATTGTCAAACCTCTTATACAATTACTGCTGGGGACCCAAACAGGATGTTTGCCGGTACTGCGTGTGCTCAGGGTCTGGATATTGGATTGACGGTCAAAATGTAAGACCATCAATCAAGCCTTGTTGGTCTAGCTGTGCCTGACGAACGGCTATAGGACCTTGCATCCCACCTCACTGCAGACACTGGCCTCCCTGTAGGCTCTGCGCGAAACTCTGAATTTTGGCAGGTATCGGATGATATGTTGGTTCAAGAACCTTGTGCCGAGAATGATGAGGAAGAGGTTGGCCGCAGACTGTTCCCTCTACACGAGGTCCAGATGAGGTCATTGCGGAAGGCTCGTGAAGCAAGAAGGCATAGATAAACCTGCCTCGCCCTTTTCGGGCATCGTCCTGCAAGACTGTTCACAGAGCGCATCGCATACACTCACCGGCTGCACCCAGAATACCTCTCTCAACGACAATATCGTCTGCCGCAGGATAAGTGACATCAATAAGGAGCCCATCCGCTTGCTCCCATTGGCGCAAAAGGTGCAGCATGCTTCACGACTTCACGGGAATGTCGATCTGGTTTGGGTGACCTAAAAGTATCACCTTTACGCCTAGGGTTATCCCTATAAACATCAGATCCAGAATATGACGATTGCGGCGAGGATGATGGCATTGAG
>NZ_JBKGUN010000030.1:0-25393 GCF_046462195.1 Paracoccus sp. (in: a-proteobacteria)
TGCCAGGTTCGACCCCTGATCTAGGTCCTTGCAGGGCGAAGGGCAATGTTCGAAGCCGTGAGCGGGGGCGGCAGGCGGCATCCTGCGCGTGCCCCGCCATGGCGGAGTTGACGTGACGGCCTCCATCGGGAACAAGCCTTTGTGAAGCCTCACAGCCCGAAAAGGACGCGACATGGCAAAGTTCAACACCATCGACGACTTGGATCTTGAGGGAAAGGTCGTCCTGACCCGCGTTGACGTGAACGTGCCCGTCGACAACGGGCGGGTGACCGACGCGACGCGGATCCAGAAGATCGTGCCGACGGTCAAGGACATCCAGGCCAGGGGCGGCATCCCGGTCCTGTTGGCGCATTTCGACCGCCCCAAGGGCCAGCGCGTCGACAGCATGAGCCTGAAGCAGATCGTGCCCGCCCTGGAGGAGGCCCTTGGCCAGCCGGTCGTTTTCGCCGACGATTGCATCGGCGGTGCGGCAAAGCGGGTGGTTGCGGCGCTGGAGCCGGGCCAGGTCGCACTGATGGAGAACACGCGCTTTCATGCCGGTGAAGAAACGAACGACGCGACCTTTGCGGCATCCCTTGCGGCGCTGGGCGGGGCTTATGTCAACGATGCGTTCTCGGCCGCGCATCGGGCGCATGCCTCGACCGAAGGCCTCGCGCGCCTGCTGAACGCGGGTGCCGGCCGCCTGATGGAGGCCGAACTGAAGGCGCTGGACGCCGCGTTGGGCAATCCGCAGCGGCCGGTCATGGCCGTGGTGGGCGGTGCCAAGGTTTCAACCAAGCTGGACCTGCTGATGAACCTGGTCGCCAAGGTCGATCACCTGGTGATTGGCGGGGGCATGGCCAATACCTTTCTGGTGGCCCAGGGGATCGAGGTCGGCAAGTCGCTGGCCGAACGCGACATGGCCGACACGGCCCGCGCCATCATCGAAAAGGCGCAGGCCACCGGCTGCAAGATCCATTTGCCGGTCGATATCGTCGTGGCCCGTGAATTCAAGGCCGGCGCGGCCTCGGAAACACTGCCGGTCGATCAGTGCCCGGCCGATGCCATGATCCTGGACGCCGGCCCGCAAACGGTTGAGGCGCTGCGCGAGGCGATGTCGGCCTGCAAGACGCTGATCTGGAACGGCCCGCTGGGCGCCTTCGAGATCGAGCCCTTTGACACGGCCACCAACGCAGCCGCCAAGGATGCGGCGGAACTGACCCGTCAGGGCACGCTGATCTCGGTCGCCGGGGGCGGTGACACGGTGGCGGCGCTGAACAAGGCCGGCGTGGCGGATGATTTCACCTTCATCTCGACCGCTGGCGGCGCCTTCCTGGAATGGATGGAAGGCAAGGTCCTGCCCGGCGTGGCGGCCCTCGAAGCCTCCAGACGCTGATCGTTGCACAGGACGGGGCCGCGATCGTGGCCTCGTTCCCTATGGACGCCGCTGCGGACCCTCGGGTTCGGCCTCGGCGGCATCGCGTTGCCATTCACGCCAGATCGTCATCAGCAGCGCCATCAGGACGGGTCCGACGAAGAGACCCACGAGGCCCATCGTCTTGACGCCGCCGACCAGCCCGAAGAACGTCGCCAGGAAGGGCAGCTTGACCGGCCCCCCGATCAGCACCGGGCGGATCGTCTTGTCCACCACGAACAGTTCGACCGTGCCCCAGACGAACAGCGCGATGCCGGCAAAGGTCGAACCGCTGAAAACCAGATAGGCCGAGATCAGCGTGAAGGACAGGGGCGCACCCCCGGGGATCAGCGCCATGAAGCCCGTCAGCACGCCGAAGACCACGGGCGAGGGCACGCCCGCCACCCAATAGGCGATCCCCAGGACAACCCCTTCGCCGATGGCGATCAGCGTCATGCCCGTGACGGTCGCGCTGATCGTGGCCGGCACGACACGCGACATCCGCGACCAGCGCGCGCCCAGGATGCGCGTGCCGACGCGGTCCAGTTGCGACACGATCTGTTCGCCGTCGCGGTAGAACACGAACAGCGCGACCAGCGTGAACAGGATGTTCAGCGCCAGGTGAAAGGCCGTGCTGCCGGCCGTCAGGACGCCGCGATAGACCGAGGCGATGTTGGAGCCGTTGATCGCCTGCATCACGTCGCTGATGGCGCCGGGGCGTCCGATATAGGTCAGCCATTGTTCATCGACCCATGAGCCGATGGCGGGAAGGCCGCGAATCCAGGCCGGTGTCGGCTCTCCTGCGCTGTTCACGTCGATGGCCCACAGGATCCAGAGACGCAGCTCGGCCACGGCATAGGTCAGCGCCAGCGACAGCGGCACGACAAGGATGCACAGGATCCCCACGACCAGCACGGCGGCGGCCATGGTCCGTCCCACCCTGTGCGTCAGCCGGTTGCGGACCCGCCAGCTGGCAACCGCCATGATGGTCGCGGCCAGAACCGGGATCAGGAAGCCATGAAAGAAATAGATAGACGCTGCGATGATGCCCAGAAGCAGCCAGCGCGCCGCGGAAAGGTCGGTGACCAGCGGGCGCAGGTGCCCGCGGTGCAAAGGGTGCGGGTCGTCCGCCGCGCCCCTTGGGCCGGTTGGCTTCAGCGATTGCGCGGGAAAGGGCGGGTTGCTCATCAGGGATCACAGGGTGAGGGGGCAGTCGGGCCCGAAGGTTGCGCAAGTGTGTCGCGAGAATCTCTCGATCTTTGACCATATGTACCGTGATCGGGAACAATGTAATGACGAGATTTCCTGCTGTCGCAGCCGTGATCGCCGCGCCCTGCGACCGGCCGCACCTGTCACGGCGAAAACGCGGATCCAGCCCTTCAGGTCGCGGCCTGCAATGGCCGGTCAGGAAAGGCCCGCCCGGTGGGGCGGCGCCGGGGATCAGTGACGGGGTTCGCCAAAGGCCAGTGGCTCGGGCTTGTGGCCGCGGGTCTTGGCCAGCGACACGACGATGCCGATGGTCAGGATCACGAAGGTGATGCCCAAGGACCATGCCGGGGGAAACTTTTCCCATCCCATCAGGTCCGCGATGAAGATCTTGGAGCCGATGAAGACCAGCAGGATCGACAGCGCGTACTTGAGATAGGCGAAGCGGTGCAGGATCGCGGCCAGCGCGAAATACAGCGCCCGCAGGCCCAGGATCGCAAAGATGTTCGACGTGTAGACGATGTAGGGATCGGTGGTGATGGTGAACACGGCCGGAACCGAGTCGACGGCAAAGACCAGGTCCGCCACCTCGATCACGATCAGCGCCAGCAGCAGGGGCGTCGCATGGCGGACCAGCTTGCCCGTTCTGGGGTCGGGCTGGCGCACGATGAAGGCGTGCCCCTGCAGATGGTCCGTCACCCGCATGCGCCGGCGCAGGAAGGCCAGCAGCCTGTTGTCGGCCATGTCATGCGGCTGATCGCCTGCGAACAGCATCTTGATGCCGGTAAAGATCAGGAAAGCCGCGAACAGGTACAGAACCCAGTGGTAATGTTCGACAATGGTGACACCCAGCCCGATCATGATGCCGCGCAGCAGGATCACGCCCAGGATGCCCCAGAACAGCACGCGGTGCTGGTACTGGCGCGGAATGGCGAAAAAGCTGAAGATCAGCGCGATGACGAAGATGTTGTCCATCGCCAGCGTTTTCTCGACGATAAAGGCCGTCAGGTACTGCGCCGTCGCCTCGCCGCCCATCTGCCAGTAGATGAAGCCCGAAAAGGCCAGCCCAAGGCTGATGTACATCGCCGACAGCCTGAGGCTTTCGCCGATACCGATCTCATGGTCGTCCTTGTTCAGGATGCCGAGGTCGAAGATCAGGAGCGCAATGACCAGCGCCATGAACAGCAGCCACATCCACAGCGGCTTGCCCAGAAACAGGAGAAGAAGAAATTCCACGATGCCCTCGCGAATGATGCCATCGTGCAGGGCGTGGGGTTTGGGCCGCCGACGCACCGAGCACGCTCGATGCGGTCCGACATCACGGAGGATCGAATGATCACACCGCCAGAGGGGCCCGGTCCCGCAAGAAAGGAAGATGGCGGCAAGGCCGGGTTTGGGCAAGCCCCCGCATCGGTAAAATTCATGCTGTTTCGGCCAGGGCGATCCGCCGCATCCAGTCGCTGAAGGCGGCGATCGGCCCGTGATCGCGCCGCGTTTCCGGCCAGGCCAGCCAATAGCTGCCACCGGCCGGCACGGCAGGGCGCAGGATCGGGTGCAGGCGGCCCTCGCTGATCTCGATCTGCGCCAGATAGTCGGGCAGCAGCGCGACCCCGATCCCCGAGATGGCGGCCTGCACCATCATCGAGAACGTGTCCATCCGCATGCCGGAGGCGGTCCGCGGCTGCGCGCCTTGGCCCCGGAACCAGTCGCTCCACGCATCGATGCGGCTTTCCAGGTGCATCAGCGGCAGCGCGTCCAGATCGCCGGGGGCGGTGATCGGGTGCCGCTGCAGGAAATCCGGCGCGGCGCAGGCCGTCAGCCGTTCCGGAAACAGTTCCAGATGATCGGCGCGCGGCCAGTCCGGCATCCCGTAGAAGATGACGGCGTCAAAAGGCGACGTGTCAAAGTCGAAGCGCTGGATCCGCGTCGACAGCGTGACCGAGATGCCCGGATGCGCGGTCAGGAAAGGCGCCAGCCGCGGCCCCAGCCAACGCGTGGCAAAGGTGGGCAATACCGCCAGGGACAGCGTCCCGCCCTTGGGGTTGGTAACGACATTCATCGAGGCGCTCTGGATCATGTCCAGCGCACGGGCGATGTCGCGCTGATAGCCCAGGGCGGAGGCGGTGGGGACCAGCCGCTTGCGTTCGCGCAGGAACAGGATGCAGCCCAGCTGCGCCTCCAGCGTCTGCACCAGGCGGCTGACAGCACTTTGCGTCAGGGCCAGTTCGTCCGCCGCCGCCGTGACCGATCCGTGGCGGATGACGGCATCGAAGGCCATCAGCAGGTTGAGCGAGGGCATGAACCGCCGGGCGCGCATGATATTCCCGTTTGGAATGATCTCATACGATCATATCCGTTTCCTTCCGCTGTCAAGGCGCTAGAACAGGGCGCAAGGAATGCAGAGGAGAAGGCGAATGGCCGGACAATCCCACAAGGGCGCGAGCTTCAACTGGCAGGACCCGTTCCTGCTGGACGACCAGCTGACCGAGGATGAGCGGATGATCCGCGATGCCGCCGCGTCCTTTGCCACAGACCGCCTGCTGCCGCGGATCGAGAACGCTTATCTGAACGAGGAAACCGACCCCGAGATCTTTCGCGAGATGGGTGCGGCGGGCCTGCTGGGCGTGACGGTGCCCGAGGAATATGGCGGGGCAGGGGCGTCCTATGTCGCCTATGGCCTTGTCGCGCGCGAGGTTGAGCGGATCGACAGCGGTTATCGCAGCATGATGTCGGTGCAGTCATCGCTCGTGATGTTCCCGATCTTTGCCTATGGTTCCGAGGAGCAGAAGCGGAAGTATCTGCCCAGGCTGGCCAGCGGCGAAGGGATCGGCTGCTTTGGCCTGACGGAACCCGACGCGGGTTCGGACCCCGGCGGCATGCGCACCCGCGCGGTTGCCATCGACGGCGGCTATCGCCTGAACGGGGCCAAGACGTGGATCTCGAACAGTCCGATCGCGGATGTCTTTGTTGTCTGGGCCAAGTCCGAGGCGCATGGGGGCAAGGTGCGCGGCTTTGTTCTGGAAAAGGGCATGAAGGGCCTTTCCGCCCCCAAGATCGGCGGCAAGCTGAGCCTGCGCGCCTCGATCACCGGCGAGATCGTGATGGAAGATGTCGAGGTGTCCGAAGACGCCCTGCTGCCCGGCATCGAGGGCATGGGCGGCCCCTTCGGCTGCCTCAACCGGGCGCGCTATGGCATCAGCTGGGGCGTCATGGGTGCGGCCGAGGATTGCTGGCTGCGCGCCCACCGCTACGGGATGGACCGCAAGCAGTTCAATCGCCCCCTGGCCGCGACCCAGCTGTACCAGAAGAAGCTGGCCGACATGCAGACCGAGATCGCCCTGGGCCTGCAGGCCAGCCTGCGCGTCGGGCGGCTGTTCGACGATGGCCGCTTTGCCCCCGAGATGATCTCGATCGTCAAGCGCAACAATTGCGGCAAGGCGCTGGACATCGCGCGGATGGCGCGGGACATGCATGGCGGCAACGGCATCCAGATCGAATATCACGTGATGCGCCATTCCCAGAACCTCGAAACGGTGAACACCTACGAGGGCACGCATGATGTCCATGCGCTGATCCTGGGCCGCGCGCAGACCGGCCTGCAAGCGTTCGGCTGATGGACGCGCCCTTCAAGGGCCTGAAGGTCGTCGAACTGGCGCGCATTCTGGCCGGTCCCTGGATCGGCCAGACGCTGGCGGATCTGGGCGCAGAGGTCATCAAGGTCGAGGCCCCGGGGGGCGACGACACCCGCAGCTGGGGCCCGCCCTTCATCGAGCGGCCCTTGCCGGATGGCGGCACCGAACGCGTGGCCGCCTATTTCCACGCGGCCAACCGCGGCAAGACCTCGGTCACCTGCGACTTTGCCGATGCAGACGATCTGGCGCGGCTGAAGGCGCTGATCGATCAGGCGGATGTGCTGATCGAGAACTTCAAGGTCGGCGGGCTGGCGCGGTTCGGCCTGGACCATGCCAGCGTCTCGGCACGCAATCCGGAGCTGGTCTATGCCTCGGTGACAGGTTTCGGGCAGGACGGTCCTCGTGCGCAGCAGCCGGGTTACGACTTCATGATCCAGGGCATGTGCGGCATCATGGACCTGACGGGGAGCCCCGAAGGTCAGCCCCAGAAGATCGGCGTCGCCTGGATCGACATCCTGACGGGCCTTTACGGCGTGATCGGCGTGCAGGCGGCGCTGGCCGAGCGGGCGCGGTCAGGGCAGGGACAGCACCTGGACCTGTCGCTGCTGGATTGCGGGGTGGCCGCCCTGGCCAATCAGGCGACCAATCACCTGCTGGGCGGGTTGCAGCCCACCCGATTGGGGAACGCGCATCCAAACATCGTGCCTTATCAGGTTTTTCCGGCGCAGGACGGCCATGTGGTGATTGCCTGCGGCAATGACCGGCAATTCGCGGCCCTGTGCAGGGTTCTGGATTGCCCGGAGCTTGGCCAGGATCCGGAGCTTGCCACGAATGCGGGCCGCGTGGCGCAGCGCGAGCGGCTGGTCGAGGCGTTGAACCAGCGCACGGCCCGCCGCAGCCGGCAGCAGTTGATCGACGGGATGACCGCCGCAGGGGTGCCCTGCGGTCCGATCAATCAGGTTCACGAGGCGCTGGCAGATCCGCAGATCGTCGCGCGTGACCTCGTCATTCATCCAGAGGGCGTGGCCGGACTGCGCACGCCGTTGCGGTTTTCCCGCAGTTCCATGTCGCTGGACCGCGCCAGCCCGACGCTGGACAATGGATGCTGGCGCTTTTCCGAATGAACGAATGGCGCCCGCCCCATTGGGGGCGGGTGCGAAGGGTCAGACGATCCCGCCGCCGCCGCCCGTGACCTTGGGACGTTCCGCCGCGACCTTGGCCCGCCAGCCCGAGGCGCGATAGGCCGCGACGGGGTCGATGGCCGCTCCGGCGCGCTGGCGCGCCATCTGCAGGATCGGCTCCACATCCGTGCGAAAGGCGGCGCGCAGGGTGGCCGCCGCCATCAGCGCATCATTGCTGTCGCGGAACCCTTCCAGCGCGGTGCGGTCCACAAGGCTGGCCTGAACAAAGGCGCGCTGGATCTCGCAGGCCGAGACGATCAGGCTCTCGATCGGGTCGGTGACGTTGTGGCTCTGGTCGATCATGTGCGACAGGTCCAAGCCCGGCCTGTCCTCCAGCTCGACCAGCTCGTTGAAGACCAGGAACAGGCGGAAGGGCTCGATCGTGCCGGCGTCCAGGTCGTCGTCGCCATACTTGCTGTCGTTGAAGTGGAACCCGCCCAGCTTGCCCGCCCGGATCAGGCGCGCGACGATCATCTCGATGTTGACGTTCGGCGCGTGGTGGCCGAGGTCCACCAGGCACTGCGCCTTGGGGCCCAGTTCCTGCGCGGTCATCAGGCTGGTGCCCCAGTCCTGCACGACGGTCGAGTAGAAGGCCGGCTCATAGATCTTGTGTTCGGAGAAGATCCTCCAGTCCTCCGGCAGCCCGGCATAGACCTGCTTCATCGCCTCCAGATAGCGGTCGAACTGGCGCGAAAGCGAAGTCTGGCCCGGAAAGTTCGACCCGTCCCCGATCCACACCGTCAGCGCGCGTGACCCGATGGCTTGCCCGATCTCGATGCACTCCAGGTTGTGCTCGACGGCCTGCCGGCGGGTGGCCGCATCCGTGTGGGACAGCGAGCCGTACTTGTAGCTGTGCGCCTGGTCCGGCTGGTCCTGGAACGTGTTCGAGTTCATGGCGTCAAAGCCCAGCCCGACCTCCTCGGCCTTTTCGCGCAGCAGCGCCGGGTCTTCCTTGTCCCACGGGATGTGCAGGCTGACCTTGGGCGTGGCGGCGGTCAGCTGGTGGATCACGCCGCAATTGTCCAGCTTGTCCATGATGCCGCGCGGCTCGCCCGCCCCCGGAAAGCGGGCAAAGCGGGTGCCGCCGGTGCCGGTGCCCCAGCTGGGAACCGCGACGCCGAAGGCCATGGCGCGGGCCACCAGCGTCTCGATGTCTACCCCCCGGCGCGCAAGCCGCGCGCCAAGGGCGTCGTAGTCGGCCGTCAGGTCGGCCCGGCGCGCGTCGTTCTGCGCCTCGATGATGCTCTTGTCGATCATGGCTTACCTCGTGAAGGCCTGGACGTTGCCGGCGTCCACGTTGAGGATGTTGCCCGTCGATTTGGCGGACAGGTCGGAGGCAAAGAAATACGCGCCCTCGGCGATATCCTCGGGCAGGACGGACCGCTTCAGCATCGAGCGGTTGCGGTACATCTCCTCCAGCCCCTCCTTGTCGGTGCCATAGGTGCTGGCCCGCTGGTCCAGCCACTCGCCTTCCCAGATGCGCGATCCGCGCAGGACGGCGTCGGGGTTCACCACATTGACGCGGATGCCGCCTTCGGCCCCTTCCAGCGCCAGGCAGCGGGCCAGATGGATCTCGGCCGCCTTGGCGGTGCAATAGGCGCTGGCGTTGGGGCTGGCGGCGAGGCCGTTCTTGGACGCCACGAAGATCACCGAACCGCCGATGTCCTGCGCCCGGAAGGTCCTGAACGCCTCGCGGCTGACCAGGAAATAGCCCGTGGACAGGATGTCCATGTTCTTGTTCCACAGCGCCAGCGAGGTCTCCTCGATGGGGGCGGACGAGGCGATGCCCGCATTCGACACCAGGATGTCGATGCCGCCGAACTCGACCGCCATCTCGGCATAGGCCCGGGCAACCTGGGTTTCGTCGGTGACGTTCATCTGCACGCTGCGGACCACGTCGCGGCCAAAGCTGCCGGCCAACCCGTCATGCGCGGTCTGCAGCGCGTTCGCGTCGATGTCGGCCAGCATGACACAGGCGCCTTCGCGCAGGAAACGTTCCGCCGTGGCCGCCCCGATGCCGCCCGCGCCGCCGGTGACCAGCGCCACCCGGCCTGCCAGCGACTTCGGCTTGGGCATGCGCTGCAGCTTGGCCTCCTCCAGCAGCCAGTATTCGATGTCGAAGGCCTCCTGCTCGGGCAGGCCCTGATAGGTGCTGACGGCGCTGGCGCCGCGCATCACGTTGATCGCGTTCACGTAGAACTCGGCCGAGACGCGGGCCGTGGCCTTGTCCAGCGCGAAAGTCAGCATGCCGACGCCGGGAACCAGGTAAACAACCGCATTCGGATCGCGCAGGGCCGGGCTGTCGGGCTTCCTGCAGCGGTCGTAATAGGCGGCGTAATCGTCACGATAGGCGGCGACGGCATTGCCCAGCCCGGCAATGGTGGCATCAAGATCGGGGTTCGCGGGGTCGAAATCGACCACCAGCGGGCGGATCTTGGTGCGCAGGAAATGGTCGGGACAGGAGGTGCCCATGGGCGCCAGCGTCTCCAGCGCATTCGAGCCGACGAACTCCAGCACGGCGGGCTGGTCGTCGAAATGCCCGACCTTGTGGCGGTCCTTGGAGATCAGCCCGCGGATGACCGGCATCAGGCGGGCGGCGATGTCGCGGCGCTGCGGGGCGTCCAGCGTGGGCACCTTGACGCCGCCGAAGGCGGGCTTGCCCTGGGTGCGGTCTTCCAGCCAGGCCGCCGCCTTGTTGATGATCTCCAGCGTGGTCAGGTAGCAGTCCTTGGCGTCGTCGGCCCAGGTGAACAAGCCGTGGCTTTCCAGCACCGCGCCGCGCATCTGCGGATTCTCGGTCGCCAGCTTTTCCAGCCACAGGCCCAATTCATAGCCGGGCTTCTTCCAGGGCAGCCAGCCGATGTCGTTGCCGAAAATCTCGGCCGTCAACTCACGCGAGTTGACCGAGGCGGCGATGGCGATGATCGCATCCGAATGGACGTGATCCACATGCTTGCGGGGGACATAGGCGTGCAGCGGCGTGTCGATGGAGGCCGCGCGCGGATTCAGCGCAAAGGTGCAGTGGGGCAGGTAGCCCACCATCTCGTCCTCATGGGCCACGCCGCGATACTTGCCCTTCAGCGCCCGCAGCTTGTCCATGTAAAGGGTCGAGAAGCCGTCCATCTTCATCGACCCGATGTCCCCGCCCGAGCCCTTGACCCACAGCACCTCGACCTGTTCCCCCGTCAGGGGGTCGGTTTCCATCACCTTGGCGGATGTGTTGCCGCCGCCGTAATTGGTGACGCGCTTGTCCGAACCCAGCAGGTTCGACCGATACAGCAGCTTTTCCGATTCGCTCATCGACGCGGCCTTCGCGTCATCCCACAGGTTTTCCAGCCGGTTGGCGGTCAGGGTCATGGTCATGGCTCTCTCCCTCGTGGCGGCATGAGGCCGCGCGCCTTTGTCCGATTAGGCGCAGCAATCCTCCAAAGTCAATCAGAAACGATCAAACACAATCATTATGCAGGTGCAGAAACTGTTCATGCGATCATTTATGATTGACATTGCGCGAAACTGATGGAAGCTGAGATATGGGACGAGGGGAAACCATGCTGGAAACGGAACGCCATCGCATCATTCTGTCAGCCGTGCAGGAACGCCCGGTCGTGACGGTGGCCGACCTGTGCAGCCTGACCGGCGCGTCCGAGGCGACTGTGCGCCGCGACATTGCGCAGCTGCATGTCGCGAAGAAACTGCGGCGCATCCGGGGCGGGGCCGAGGCCATCGCGCCTTCGCAGTTCGCGGGCATCAATGCACGGCCCTTTGCGCTGGATCAGGCCGTCAACATCGCACAGAAACGGGCCATCGCGCAGGCGGCGGTCGATCTGTGCGCGGACGGCGACGCGATCATCATCAACGGCGGCACGACGACCTTCCAGATGGTCCATCCGCTGACGGCCAAGCGGCTGCAGGTTTTCACCAACAGCTTTCCGATCGCCGAACATCTGCTGAAACAGTCGCGCAACACGGTGCTGGTGCCGGCGGGCGCGATCTATCGCGAACAGAACATCATCCTGTCGCCCTTTGACGCCGATGGCAGCAACCATTTCCACGCGCGCCGCATGTTCATGGGCTGCCGCGGCCTCGGGCCCTTGGGACTGATGGAGGGGGACCCGCTGCTGGTTCAGGCCGAGCAGAAGCTGATCGGTCAGGCGGACGAGCTGGTCGTGCTGGCCGACAGTTCCAAGTTTCGCCAGCGCTCCAGCCTGCTGCTGTGCCCGCTGTCGCGCATCCACACGGTCATCACCGATGACGGGATCGAGGACCGGGCCGCGCAGATGCTGCAGTCCGCGGAAATTCGCCTGATCGTGGCCCCGGTCGCGCAGGCAAGAAAGAAACGCGCCGAGGAGTAAAGCGCGGAAACGTTCTTAAGGGAGGAACATATGAGCATCCTGAGAAAGATCATGACAACCGCCGCCCTCGCCTCGGTGCTGGGCGCGGGGGCGGCGCAGGCCGAGGACATGCGCATCGCGCTGGTCGCCAAGGCGCTGGGCATCGGCTTCTTCGAGGCCGCCAACAAGGGCGCCCAGGAGGCGGCGGCCGAATTGGGCGGTGTCGAGATCATCTATACCGGCCCCACCGACACCACCGCCGAAGGCCAGATCGAGGTCATCAACAGCCTGATCGCGCAGCGCGTGGACGCCATCGCCATCAGCGCCAACGACACCGACGCACTGGTACCGGCGCTGAAGCGCGCGATGGATCGCGGCATCACGGTCATCAGCTGGGATTCGGGCGTGGCCCCGGAAGGCCGCCAGATGCAGCTGAACCCGTCCTCGGCCCCCCTGATCGGCAACACGATCATCAAGCTGGCCGCCGACCACCTGCCCGAGGGCGGCGACGTGGCGGTGCTGTCGGCCACCACGACCTCGACCAACCAGAACACCTGGATCGAGGAGATGAACAAGGTCAAGGGCGACTATCCGGGCATCAATGTCGTGGCGACGGTTTATGGCGACGACCTGGCCGACAAGTCCTATCGCGAGGCCCAAGGCCTGATGCAGAGCCATCCGAACCTCAAGGCGATCATCGCGCCGACCAGCGTGGGCATCGTCGCCGCCGCGCAGGCGGTCACCGATGCCGGCAAGATCGGCGAGGTCAACGTGACCGGCCTCGGCCTGCCGTCCGAAATGGCGGGCCATGTCAAATCCGGTGCGTCGAAAAGCTTTGCGATCTGGAACCCGATCGACCTGGGATACTCGGCGACCATGGCGGCCTATCACCTGGCCAAGGACGAGGTCGAGGCCGCGCCGGGCGCGACCATCTCGCTGGGCCGCATGGGCGAGGTCACGCTGGACGACAACACCGAGGCCGCGATGGCTGACCCCTTCACCTATGACGCCAGCAACATCGACGAGTTCAGCTCGATCTTCTGATGCTGCCCGCCCCGGCGCGTGATGCGCCGGGGCCCTCCTTTCCCAGGACATGTTTCATGCAGGTTCAAACTCCGGCCGCGGCCGGCCCCGTGCTGTCGCTTGACGGCATCGTCAAGACATTCCCCGGCGTACGCGCGCTGGACGGCGTGCGGCTGGAGCTGCATGCCGGGCAGGTGACCGCCCTGATCGGCGAAAACGGGGCGGGCAAATCCACCATCGTCAAGCTGCTGACCGGGATCCATCAGCCCGACGAGGGGCGGATCATGGTCGACGGCCGGCCCGTGACCTTTCCCACCGCGCAGGCGGCAGGGCAGGCGGGGGTGACGGCGATCCACCAGGAAACGGTCCTGTTCGACGAGATGACGGTGGCCGAGAACATCTTCATCGGCCACGCCCCCCGCACCCGCCTGGGCCTGATCGACCGCCGCACGATGCGGGATCGGGCGCGCGCCATCCTGCAGGGCATCGGCGCCGATCTGGACCCGGATGCGCGGCTGCGCGACCTGGGGATCGCCAGCAAGCATCTGGTCGCCATCGCACGTGCGCTGTCCATCGACGCCCGCGTCGTCATCATGGACGAACCCACCGCCGCGCTGTCGCACAAGGAGATCGCCGAGCTTTACGAACTGGTCGAGAAGCTCAAGCGTCAGGGCAAGGCGATCCTCTTCATCAGCCACAAGTTCGACGAGATCTTTCGCATCGCCGACCGCTGGACCGTTTTTCGCGACGGGCAGTTCGTGGGCGAGGGCATGATGGCCGACGTGACCGAGGCCGATCTGGTCCGCATGATGGTCGGCCGCAGCGTCGACCAGATCTATCCCAAGCGCCCAGCCCAGATCGGCCCGCCGGTCCTGACCGTGGCCGGATACTGCCACCCGACCGAGTTCGAGGACATCACCTTCACCCTGCACCGGGGCGAGATCCTGGGCTTTTACGGCCTTGTCGGGGCGGGCCGGTCCGAGGTGATGCAGGCGCTGTTCGGCATCACCCAGCCATCGAAGGGCGCCTGCCGGATCGCGGGCGATGTGCGCGTCATCCGCACGACCGCGCAGGCGGTGGATGCCGGCATCGTTTATGTCCCCGAGGATCGAGGCAGGCAGGGTGCCGTCAAGGGGCTGCCGATCTTTCAGAACGTCACGCTGCCCTCGCTGTCGCGCACCAGCCGGGGCGGTTTTCTGCGGCTGGCCGAGGAGTTCAAGCTGTCGCGCGACTACACGCAGCGGCTGGACCTGCGGGCGGCCAGCCTGGACCAGGATATCGCCCTGCTGTCGGGCGGCAATCAGCAGAAGGTGGTCATTGCCAAATGGCTGGCCACCCGGCCCCGCGTCATCATTCTGGACGAGCCGACAAAGGGCATCGACATCGGCTCCAAGGCCGCCGTCCATGACTTCATGTCCGAACTGGCCGCCGAAGGGCTGGCCGTCATCATGGTCAGCAGCGAGATCCCCGAAGTGCTGGGCATGTCCGACCGGGTCATCGTCATGCGCGAAGGGCGCATCGCCGCCGAATTCACGGGCCGCGACATGACGCCCGAAAACCTGGTCCGCGCCGCCGTCGGCATCGACCGCCCCGCCCGGGGAGAGGCCGCATGAGCCTGCTGAAATCTCGCGAGGCGATCCTGGCCCTGGCGATCCTGGCGCTGCTGGCCCTGATCGCTAGCCGCTTTCCCGGTTTCATCGCGCCCGCGAACCTGGCGCGGGTGTTCACGGACACCTCGCCGCTGATCCTGCTGGCGCTTGGCCAGATGGCGGTCATCCTGACCAAGTGCATCGACCTGTCGATCGCAGCGAACCTGGCGCTCTGCGGTATGGTGGCGGCGCTGATGAACGGGGCCGGCGTGCCGCTGCCGCTGATCCTGCTGGCGGTCGTGGTGCTGGGCGCGGCCTTGGGCGCGCTGAACGGCGTGCTGGTCTGGAAGCTGGGCATCCCGTCCATCGTCGTGACGCTTGGCACCATGACCATCTATCGCGGGTCGATCTTTCTGATGACCAACGGGGCCTGGATCAACGCCCACCAGATGAGCGAGGGCTTCAAGGCCTTCCCGCGCCAGATGATCGCGGGCCTGCCCGTCATGGCCTGGATCGCCGTCGTGGTGGTCGTGCTGGTGGCCGTGCTGATGACGCGGACCCCGTTGGGGCGGGCGTTCTATGCCGTGGGCGGCAATCCGCATGCGGCCGTGTACACCGGCATCTCGGTCGGGCGGACGCAGTTCGCGGCCTTTGTCCTGTCGGGGGCGCTGGCGGGGCTGACAGGATACCTGTGGGTTGCCCGTTATGCCGTCGCTTATGTGGACATCGCGGGCGGGTTCGAGCTGGACGTGGTGGCGGCCTGCGTGATCGGCGGCATCGCCATCGCGGGCGGTGCGGGCACCGTTGCGGGCGCCGTTATGGGCGCGCTGTTCCTGGGCATCATCAAGAACGCCCTGCCGGTCGTCGGCATCTCGCCCTTCTGGCAGATGGCGATCTCCGGCGCGGCCATCCTGATCGCCATCGCCTTCAACGCTCGCCGCCGCGACCCCGGCCGCATCATCCTGAAACGCGCCGAGGTGCGGACATGACAGCCACGACCCGTCATATTCCTGACCGCCTGACCAGCCCGGCCTCTCGCGTTCTGAAAAGCTGGGAAATGCTGCTGCTGGTCGTGGCCATCGCGATCTTTATCCTGAATGCCATGGCCTCGCCCTATTTCCTGGACCCGTGGAACCTGTCGGACGCCACCTTCAACTTTACTGAAAAGGCGATGATCGCCTTCGCGATGGCGATGCTGATCGTGGCCGGAGAGATCGACCTGTCCGTCGGCGCGATCATCGCGCTGGCCTCGACCGTGATGGGCATGGCCGTGACGGCAGGGGCGCCGACGTCGGTGCTGGTGGCGCTCGGCCTCGGGACCGGGCTGGCCTGCGGCGCCTTCAACGGCCTGCTGGTGGCGCGCTTCGGCCTGCCCTCGATTGTGGTGACCATCGGCACGATGAGCCTGTTCCGCGGCATCAGCTATATCGTCCTGGGCGACGGGGCCGTGACCGGTTATCCCGCCAGCTTCGCCTGGTTCGGACAGGGATATGTCGGCTGGGTCATCACGGTCGAACTGGTGATCTTTGCCGCGGCGGCTCTGGTCTTTGGCCTGCTGCTGCACCGCACCAGCTTTGGCCGCAGCGTGTATGCCATCGGCAACAATGCCACCGCCGCGCGGTTTTCCGGCATCCGCGTGGACCGCATCCGCTTCATCCTGTTCCTGTTGACCGGCCTGATGAGCGGAATCGCCGCGATCTGCCTGACCTCGCGCCTCGGCTCGACCCGTCCTTCGATCGCCTCGGGGTTCGAGCTCGAGGTCGTGACCATCGTCGTCCTGGGCGGCGTCAGCATTCTGGGCGGGTCCGGCACCATCCCCGGCGTGGTTCTGGCGGCCTTCATCCTGGGGCTGGTGACCTTCGGCCTGGGGCTGCTGAACGTGCCGGGCATCGTGATGTCCATCATTCTGGGCGCGCTGCTGATCGGCGTGATCGCCGTGCCGCGCCTGCTGACCATGCTGCGGAGGAGATGATGCAGAAACACGCGTTCCGCATGACGCTGAACCCCGGCTGTGCGGATGAATACCGCCGCCGCCACGACGCGATCTGGCCCCAATTAGTCGCGTTGCTCAAGGAGGCGGGGGTCGAGGATTACTCGATCCACCTCGACCCTGACACGAACGCGCTGTTTGGGGTGCTGTGGCGGCGCGACGACCATGGCATGGACGATCTGCCGAACCATCCGGTGATGCAGCGCTGGTGGGCGCATATGGCCGATATCATGGCGACGCATCCGGACAACGAACCGGTGTCGGTTCCTCTGGTGCCGATGTTCCACCTGCCATGAGCCGCATCGCCGTCATCGATATCGGCAAGACGAATGCCAAGCTGGCGCTGGTCGATGGCGACACTCTGGACGAGGTTGCCGTTTTGACCCGCCCGAACCGCCCGCTGCCGGGGCCGCCATGGCCGCATGTCGATCTGGAGGGGCACTGGCAGTTCTTCCTGAAGGGACTGGCACAGTTTCAGGCCAGCCACGGGATCGACGCGATCTCCGTCACGACCCATGGCGCGGCAGCGGTGCTGCTGGACGCGCAGGGCCGGGTCGCGGTGCCGATGCTGGATTACGAACATCCCGGTCCCGATGACCTGTCCGCGCAGTTCGACGATTTGCGTCCGGCTTTCGCGCAGACAGGTTCGCCGCGCCTGCCGATGGGGTTGAACCTGGGCGCGCAGCTGCATTGGCTGTTCGCGACGCAGCCCGACCTGCGGACCCGCGTGGCGCATATCGTGACCTATCCGCAATACTGGGGCTTGCGGCTGACGGGTGAGTTGGCCAGCGACGTCACCTCGCTCGGCTGCCACACCGACCTTTGGGACCCGTGGCAGGGCCGGTTTTCATCGCTGGTCGAGGCGCTGGACCTGGACGGTCTGATCGCGCCCGCGCGCCGCTCGAACGAGGTGCTGGGCGGGCTGACGGCGGATGCGGCCGCCGCGACTGGCATTCCGGCGGGCACGCCGGTTGCCGTGGGCATCCATGACAGCAACGCCTCGCTTTATCCGCATGTGCTGGGGCGGTCGGTGCCGTTCTCGGTGGTGTCGACCGGAACATGGGTCGTGGCCATGGCAATCGGGGGAAGGGCGGGGGCGCTGGACCCTGCGCGCGATACGCTGGTCAATGTGAACGCGCTGGGACAACCCGTCCCCTCGGCCCGGTTCATGGGCGGGCGAGAGTTCGAGATGATCCGCGCCGGCAGCGACGCGCAACCCGCCGATGCGGATCGTGCAGGGGTTCTGGAAAAAGGTGTCATGCTGCTTCCGGCGGTCGAGCCGGGCTCGGGCCCGTTCCAGGGTCGCCGGATGTCCTGGACGGCGGAACCGGCCTCGGACGGACAACGGATGGTGGCGCTGTCGTGGTATCTGGCATTGATGACCTCCACCTGCCTGGACCTGATCGGCGCAGAGGGTCCCGCGATCATCGAGGGTCCCTTTGCGCGCAACGGCGATTTCCTGGACATGCTGGCGGTCCTGCGCGACGGCGGGGTCGAGGTGGCGGGTTCGGCCACCGGCACCTCGGTCGGCGCGGCCCTGCTGTGCCTGCCGCAGGCCACGGCCCCCGCGACGCGGGACTGGCCGAGGCCCGACCATGCGGAGGCCCTGTGTGTCCATGCCCTCCGGTGGAGCGAGCGGGTCGGGTGTCAGCCATAGCCCAGAGAGGCCGAGGCACCGCGTCCCGCTTCGGTCAGCAGGCGCACGAACTCGGGTTTGCGCGTCTCGTCGAAACGCACCATCGGCACGGCAATGCTGATCGCCGCCACCGACTTGCCCGCGTGATCCAGCACGGGCGCCGCCATGCAGCGCACCCCTGCCTCGCTTTCCTCGATCTCCTCGGAATAGCCGCGCGCGCGCGTTTCCATAAGCTCGTCGAACAGGCGCGCAGGGTCGGTGATCGTGCGCGGGGCGAGTTTCTTGAGGTCCATGGCCGCGATACGCTCGCGGATCTCGTCATCGTCGCGAAAGGCCAGCAGCGCCTTGCCCAGCGAGGTCGAGTGCAGTGGGTTCCGCTTGCCCAGCGTCGATTGCATCGACAGCGTATAGGCCGAGTCGTATTTGTGGATATAGGCCACGCGCTGGTCGAAATCGTCCATGACCCCCAGGTTGATCGATTCGCCCGTGGCGCGCGACAGCTTGCCCATTTCCCGGTCGCAGGCACGCAGCAGGTCCTGCTGGCCGCGAAGGATGCGCGCGCCCAGCCCGAACAGTTTCAGCGTCAGCCCGTATTTTTCGCTGTCGGCCTCCTGTTCGACATAACCCAGATCCACCATGGTCTGCAGCAGGCGATGCGCGGTCGTTTTCGAGGTCATGGCACGCTGCGCGATGTCCGCCAGACTGGCGCGCCGCTCCTCGGCCAGCGATTCGAGCACCGCGAACACCTTGAGCACGGCGGCGGCATTCTCGGTCTTCTGGAATTTTTCGGCCATGATTGCATCCGCTGATTTTCGGAACACCATTCTGGAAATTTTGGGAAACTGTGTCAAGCGATGGTTAGAAGAGCCAAAAGCTCAGCAGGGACAGGCATCTATCTTCTGCGTCAGACCGAGACTTAGGAGTTGATTTGGTATTCAGAGTATGGTTCCTTCAATTCCGGAACGCTGTTCCGAAAGTTTGAAGGGAAGGAAAGATCATCATGCATCCGCTTCTGCGGCAGAAGGAACGCTTCATCTCGCGGGCCGAGGTGTCCACGCTGATCGAGCGTCTGGCCGACAACCTCGTGAACATTTCCGACGAAACCGGAGAGTTCCTGCTGAGGCTGGAAGATGGGCGCGTGATCGACACCAAGGGCTGGGCCGGCTGGGAATGGACCCATGGCATCGGCCTTTACGGCCTGCTGCATTACTGGCAGCAGACCGGCAGCGACAAGGCGATGGGCATCATCCGCGACTGGTTCGACGCCCGCCTGTCCGAAGGCACCCCCACCAAGAACATCAACACCGTCGCCCCTTTCCTGACGCTGGCCCATCTTTACGAACGCGACCGCAACCCGATGTGGGAGCCTTATCTGGACACATGGGCCGAATGGGTCATGCACGAGATGCCGCGCACCCGCGAAGGGGGGCTGCAGCATATCGTCTACAACAGCGTGAACGACCAGCAGCTGTGGGACGACACGCTGATGATGTCGGTGATGCCGCTGGCCAAGATCGGCCTGGTGCTGAACCGCCCGCATTACGTGGAAGAGGCCAAGTACCAGTTCCTGCTGCACGCACAGTATCTGGCCGACACGCAGTCGGGCCTGTGGTTCCACGGCTGGACCTTTGACGGCAACCACAACTTTGCCCGCGCGCTCTGGGCGCGGGGAAACAGCTGGATCACCATCGTGATCCCCGAGTTCATCGAACTCTTGAACCTGCCCGAGGGTGACCCGACCCGCCGTCACCTGTTGTCGCTGTTCAACCGGCAGGCCGCCGCGTTGCGCAACACGCAGGACGAGAGCGGTCTTTGGCACACGCTGCTGGACGACAGGAACAGTTATCTGGAAACCTCGGCCGCGGCCGGCTTTGCCTATGGCCTGCTGAAGGGCGTGCGGCGCCGCTACCTGCCCGCCGATTACGCCCCCGTGGCCGAGCGTGCCATCCGCGCAGTGATCGACAACATCAGCCCGGAAGGCGAGTTGCAGAACGTGTCCTTTGGCACGGCGATGGGCAGCGACCTCGATTATTACCGCCAGATCAAGCAGACCTCGATGCCCTACGGGCAGGCGATGGCGATGCTGGCGCTGGCCGAATACCTGCGCGGCTATATCTGACGCGCCATTGTCCTTGGAGGAGGAGACATGATGACCCGCATGACGACGATGACGGCCCTTGCACTGATCCTGGCCTCGGGCGCAGCCCAGGCCGAGACGCTGCGCTTTGGCTATGCCCAGAACGCGACCCCCACGGTCGAGGCGATGCAGAAGTTCGCGGAACTGGTCGAAGAAAAGACCGGCGGCGCGGTGACCGTCCAGTTCTTTCCCGACGGTCAGCTGGGCGGCGAACGCGAGATGGTCGAGATGGTGCAGGGCGGCGCGCTGGACATGACTAAGGTGTCGGGCGGCCTGCTGGAGAGTTTCGCGCCGGTCTATGGCGTCTTTCCGATGCCCTACCTGTTCGACGACCAGGACCATTTCTACCGGGTGATGGATGACGCGGCCATCATGCAGCCGATCTATGAGTCGACCCGCGACCTGGGCTTCCTGGGGCTGACTTATTACAACTCGGGTGCGCGGAACTTCTACACCGTGAACAAGCCCGTGGAGACGGTCGAGGACCTGAAGGGCCTCAAGATCCGCGTGCTGCAAAGCCCGACCGCCATCCGCATGACCGAACTGCTGGGTGCCACGCCCGTCGCCATGGGCCAGGCCGAGGTCTATACCTCGCTGCAGCAGGGCGTCCTGGACGGGGCCGAGAACAACGAGTTCGCGCTGACCATCGCCCGCCATGCCGAGGTGGCCAAGCATTACAGCGAGGACGGCCACAGCCGCATCCCCGACATCCTGCTGATCGGCACCGCCGCGATGGATCGCCTGTCCGAGGAACACCGCAGCGCCGTCACCGAGGCCGCGCAGGAGTCGACCGATTTCCACAAAACGGTCTGGGACGCGGCCGTCGAGGCAGCGGCCAAGGAGTCGGCCGACCAGTTCGGCGTGACCTTCCACGAGGTCGACATCGCGCCCTTCCGCGAGGCCGTCCAGCCGATGTATGACGAGTTGCAGGGCGAGACGGCCACCGTCGTCACCGCCATCCGCGACGCCGGGGCCCAGTGATGGACAGGCTGCGGCGCGGGCTGGACCTGATCCTGGGCACCCTGTGCTGCAGCCTTCTGCTGGCGCTGGTCGCCGTCCTGGCATGGCAGGTCATCAGCCGTTATGCCCTGAACGCGCCCTCCTCGGTGACCGAGGAGATCCTGCGTTATGGCGTGATCTGGATGTCGCTTCTGGGGGCCGCCTATGCCACCGGCCGCGGCAGCCACATGAGCGTGGACATGCTGCGCGACCGCCTGTCCGGGCGCGGCCGGCTGCGCCTCGATGCGCTGGTGGCGCTGGCCTTTGTGGTCTTTGCGGGCATCGTGCTGATCTGGGGCGGCATGAAGGGCGTCAACATCGCCGCGCGCCAGACCAGCGCGGTCATGCGCATCCCGATGAGCTGGGTGTATCTGTCGCTGCCCGTCAGCGGCGGGCTGATGATCCTTTACAGCCTTCTGAACCTGATCGACCTGCTGCAGGGGCGTACGCATCACGCGGATGCGGACCGGCAGGCCGAACTGATGGGGGAATGAACCATGGCCGGTCCCGCCAGCCTGATCCTGATCTCGGTCTTTGGCGTCCTGACGGCCTTGGGCATTCCGCTGGCCCTGTCGATCACGGCGGCGGCCATCGCGGCGGTGCTGCTGGTCGTGCCCTTCGACATGGCGCTGTTCACCTCGGCCCAGAAGATGCTGGCCAGCCTCGACAGCTTTTCGCTGCTGGCGGTGCCGTTCTTCATCCTGTCGGGGGTCATCATGAATTCGGGCGGAATCGCGGTGCGGCTGGTGGATTTCGCCAAGCTGATCGCGGGACGCATCCCCGGATCGCTGGCCCAGACCAACATCGCCGGCAACATGCTGTTCGGCTCCATCTCGGGGTCGGCCATCGCGGCCTCGACCTCCATCGGGGGCGTGATGGTGCCCATGCAGAAACGCGAAGGCTATGACCCGGGCTTTGCGGCGGCGGTCAACATCGCCTCGGCTCCGACGGGGATGCTGATCCCGCCCTCGACCGCCTTCATCATCTATTCGCTGGTGGCGGGCGGGGCGTCGATCGGGGCGCTGTTCCTGGGCGGTGCCGTGGCGGGCACGCTGTGGGGCGTGGGCATGATGATCCTGACCGCGATCATCGCGCGCCGTCGCGGCTGGCCGGTCGCCGGACGCATCGCCCCGCGCGAGGCCCTGCGTGTCGTGGGCCGCGCGCTGCCCAGCCTGATGCTGATCGTGCTGATCATCGGGGGCATCATGGGGGGCGTCGTGACGGCGGTCGAGGCGTCTGGCATTGCCGTCATCTATACCATGCTGCTGGCCTTCGTGATCCACCGCACCGTTCCCCTGCGCGCATTGCCCGGCTTTCTGATGGAAACGGTGCAGATGACGGGCACGATCATGCTGCTGCTGGCCGCATCGGCCGCGCTCAGCTTCGCGATGGCCTTCACGGGCATCCCCGCGGCGGTGACATCGCTGATCCTGGGACTGTCGCAGGATCCGATCATGGTGATGCTGATCATCAACGTCGTGCTGCTGGTCGTGGGCTGCTTCATGGACATGGGGCCGGCCATCCTGATCTTTACCCCCATCCTGCTGCCCATCGCGCAGAAGGTCGGCTATGACCCCGTGCATTTCGGCGTGATCATGATCTTCAACCTGGCGATCGGCACGATCACGCCTCCGGTGGGAACTGGCCTTTTCGTGGGCGCAGGCGTTGCCCGCGTCCGGGTGGAAACCGCGGTCCGCGCCCTTGGCCCGTTCTATCTGCTGCTGCTGGCGGTGCTGATGCTGGTGACTTATGTGCCGGCGCTGACCCTGTGGCTGCCGCGCCAGTTCGGCCTGTAAGGGGCGGCCCGCAGGCACCGCGTCGCGGGACTTGCAAGCCGCCTGCGCTTGGGTCAGGCTGCATGGCATGCAACTCCGCCAGAAGACGGAGGCACCCAACGCACAGGGATTTTCACCATGACCATCCGAATGACCACCCGCGCCATCCTTCTGGCCTCGGCCCTTGCCGCCGCGCCCGCCGCATGGGCGGAAACACCCGCCGACACGCTGGTCGTGGCCCACACGATCGACGACATCATCAGCCTTGACCCGGCGCAAAGCTTCGAGTTCGCGGGCAACGACGTGAACAACAACACCTATGACCGGCTGGTCGATTTCGACCCGCTGGACCCGGAAGCGGGCTTCAAGCCGTCCCTGGCTGAAAGCTGGGAAGTGTCCGGGGACGGGTTGTCCATCACCTTCACCCTGCGTGAGGACGCGACCTTCCATTCGGGCAACCCGGTCCGGGCCGCCGACGCCGCCTGGTCGCTGCAGCGCGCCGTCAGGCTGGACAAGACCCCGGCCTTTATCCTGACTCAGTTCGGCTTCACCGCCGACAATGTCGAACAGAACATCACGGCCGAGGGCAACACCCTGACCCTGACGCTGGACAAGCCCTATGCGCCGTCCTTTGTGCTGAACTGCCTGACTGCAAACATCGCCAGCGTCGTGGACAAGGAACTGGTCCTGTCGCATGAACAGGACGGTGATCTGGGCAACGCCTGGCTGAACACGAACGAGGCGGGGTCGGGCGCCTATGTTCTGGCCGCCTGGCGCCCGAACGAGCAGGTGCAGCTGACCGCCTACGAGGATTACTGGCAGGGCGCGCCCGACATGAAGCGCGTCATCGTGCGCAACGTGGCCGAATCCAGCGCCCAGCGGCTGCTGCTGGAGCAGGGCGACATCGACGTGGCGCGCAACCTGACGCCGACGGATGTTGAATCGATCACGGCGGTCGAAGGCGTCACGGTCATGGACCAGCCCCGCGGCCGGATCCTCTACATGGGCCTGAACCAGAAGAACGAGCTGCTGTCCAATCCCGCCGTGATCGAGGCGATGAAGCACTTGGTCGATTACGAGGGCATGGCCAACAGCTTCCTCAAGGGGCAGTTCATCACGCATCAGAGCTTCCTGCCGCTGGGGTACCTTGGCGTGCTGGAGGATCAGCCCTGGACCTATGACGTCGAAAAGGCCCGCCAGATCCTGACGGATGCCGGCATCGAGAGCGGCACCATCACCACCCGCGTGCGCGACCTGCGCGAATACATCGACGTGGCGCAAACCCTGCAGGCCTCGATGGCGCAGGTCGGCCTTACCCTGAACATTGAGCAGATGACCGGCGCGCAGGTGCTGGATGCCTATCGCGCGCGCGAGGTGCCGATCTTTCTGGGCGAATGGGGCCCCGATTATTCGGACCCGAACACCAATGCCTCGACCTTTGCCTATAACCCTGACAACAGCGACGAGGCGAATGCCGTGGGCCTCCTGTCCTGGCGCAACGCTTATGCCGTGCCCGACGAGATGAACGAGGCCACCATCGCGGCCACGCTGGAACAGGACACCGCGACACGCGCCGCCATGTATCAGGACATCCAGCGCCAGTACCAGGCCGAAGCTCCCATCGTGCCGCTGTTCCAGCGGATCGAGCAGGTCGGCCTGCGTGACAACGTCCAGAACTGGTGGAGCGGCGGGGCCGTGACCTCCGTCATCTACCGCCAGGTGACAAAGGGCGAATAAGGCACGTGTCCGTGACCGACACCACGGGCGCCGGGGGCACCATCCCCGGCGCGAACCGTCCCGACCCCGCCGGCCGCCGCGCGCTGCGTCGCAGGCGCGCCCGCAGCATTGCGGGCACGCTGCTGTCGCTGGCGCTGACGCTGTTGGGCCTGTTGCTGGTGACCTTCATCATCGGTCGCGTCATGCCGATCGACCCGGTCCTCAAGGTCGTGGGCGACCGTGCGACGCAGGCCCAGTACGACGCGGCCTATGTCGCCATGGGTCTGGACAAGCCGCTGGTCGTGCAGTTCTTCACCTATATCGGCGACGTGCTGCGGGGTGACTTCGGGCGCTCGATCTCGACCGGGCAGCTGGTCAGCACCGACATCCTGCGCGTCTTTCCCGCAACCTTCGAACTGGCGACCCTGGGAACCCTGATCGGCGTCTTCATCGGCGTGCCCCTTGGCGTGGTCGCCGCTGCCCGCCGGGGCGGCGTCATCGACCAGGTGGCGCGGGTCGTGGCGCTGGTCGGATATTCGATGCCGATCTTCTGGCTGGGGCTGATGGGCCTGCTGGTCTTTTACGGCATCCTGGGCTGGGTCGGCGGGCCGGGGCGGCAGGGCATCATCTATGACGGCATGGTTCCTTCCGTGACCGGGATGATCCTGGTCGACAGCCTGATCGCCGGGGACTGGGCCGCCTTTCGCGACGCGTTTTCCCACATCATCCTGCCGGCCAGCCTGCTGGGCTATTACAGCCTCGCCTATATCAGCCGCATGACCCGC
>NZ_JBKGUN010000031.1:0-15642 GCF_046462195.1 Paracoccus sp. (in: a-proteobacteria)
TCGTGTCGTTTCCGTCGCCCGCGTCGATGGTGTCGTTTCCGGCCCCGCCGTCGATGCTGTCGTCGCCTGCCTCGCCCAGCACCAGATCATTTCCGGCGCCTGAAAGAATGGTGTCGTTACCCGCGCCCGCACGCACCCGATCGTCGTTCCAGCCGGTGCCGGAACTGGATATCCCATCTCCACCGTCAATGACGTCGGAACCGGAACCGATCGGCTCTATATAAGCGGTATCGATGAGGTCGTTGCCAGCGGTTCCGTCGATGAACCCGTCGTCCCAACCAATCTGCAAACGGTCGGCATTATAGTTCAGGTTAGTGGCATTGGTAAGAGAGTTCAAAGAAACGGAAACAAGTGGTTTGGCGGTCAATACAGGATTGGCTGTAGCAGGCGGAGGAGCAAGAAAAAGCTCACCTGTCGTTGATTGCGCTAAAATAACAGTTGTAGTTGCTGTGGTACCATCTGCGTAGGTCACCGTCGCACCATAGGTTGCGACGCCGTCAAAGGTGAATGTCTGATTCCCTGAGCCAATATTGGTAACAAACGTATCGTTCGAGAAGGTGTTGTCAGTATCGAGAGCTCCGGCCGTTCCACCATTGTCGGAGACTGTCGTAGAAGTAATCCGAGTGTAGAGCGGGTTTGTCTCGGCCCCAAACGTACGATTGACAAGAAGGTTTGCGTTCTCGGAGGTGGCGTTACGAACTGCCGGAGACGAAGGTGTAGCGGCGGTTCCTTCAGTTGGGTCGATAGAGATGATCGAATTGTCGGCCGCTCTCGGAACGCCAAGATAGATCCAGTTATACGTCGTAGGCATGTCTGCTCCTTTGGCACGCTGTCGCTGGAGTTGAGAGAGGAAGATGCTTTTAAACGGCAGGTAGTGTTTCTTGAAAATGCGTTAATGCAAAAACGCGGACAAATCGACAACAATTTTAGCGGTTCTGCAGCGTTTTATCCGAACGTATTTCTCTTGCCTCAGGTCGCAGAGAAGCCTCTTGAAAACAAGCAGTTGCCAAAGGGGAAGAGCGTTGAGAGGGCTGATGCAGCCGGAGGACATTCGAAAGGCCGCTGTCGCGTCTTGGCAGTGGCAGACGGAAATCGGATTGCCCCGAGATGGCGTTCCTGAAGCCTGCTCGTGTCATAGGATTGTCAGCGGGTCGTCACCCTGTCGTCACTCTTGATCCCTAGCCAGTGCCCGGACCGTCAGTCGGTCAGTTGGAACAAGGAACTTTCGATGCAGATCGTGAAACGCACCACCCTGGCCCTCCTCATGACATCCGCCCTTGTCGCACCCGCGTTGGCGCAAGACGGCCAGGCGCGGAATGTCATCCTGATGATCACCGACGGGACAGGAATGGAGTCGTTCCGCGCAGCCAGCTACTACCGGCATGGGGCTCTGGGTCACGAGGTTTACGACGATTTCGACGTCCATGTGTTTTCAGCCACGCATCCTCTGAACACGTCGAATGAACCGACGATGTCAAACGAAGGGGCCGTGACCTTTGATCCGACCGAATTGTTCAGCGATACGCCGTCCGACGAGGGTTTCGAAGGCAAGCTGATGAACTATCCCGGCTTTTTCGCGGGCTATGACTATGCCCGCCGCGACTTTACCGACTCGGCTGCCGCCGCGACGGCGCTGGCCTCGGGCACCAAGTCGTTCAACAACGCGATCAACTGGTCCAACAATGACGAGCCGTTGAAGCATGTCGGCGAATATGTCGTCGAAAGCGGGCGCGCCCTTGGCGTGGTATCGTCGGTCCAGTTCTCGCATGCAACACCCGCCGGGTTCCTGGCCCATAACGTCAGCCGCAACGATTATCAGTCGATCGGTGCCGAGATCATCGACAGCGAGTTGGCGACGGTTGTCTTTGGCACGGGCCACCCGCTCTTTGACGCCAACGGCAAGCGCATCGAGGCGCCGACCGAAAACGACTATCGCTACGTGGGCGATCAGGACCGCTTCGACCGCCTGGTGGCGGGCGAGACCGGCTGGCAGCTGATCGAGACCCGCGAAGACTTCGAAGCGCTGGCCAATGGCGAGATGCAGCTGGAGGGCGAGCGTATCCTGGGGCTGGCGCAGAACCAGCAGACACTGCAGTTCAATCGCGATGGCGTTGCGGCTGGCGGCTTGCTGGAAACCTCGCCGTCGCTGTCGACGATGACGCGTGCGGCACTGAATGTCCTTGGCAAGGACGAGGACGGGTTCTTCCTGATGGTCGAGGGCGGCGCCGTCGATTGGGCGGCGCATGCGAACAACCTGCCGCGCCTGATCGAGGAACAGGTCGATTTCAACGAATCCGTTGAAGCTGCCGTCGAATGGGTGGAGGCGAATTCCTCCTGGGACGAGACGATGATCGTCGTGACCACCGACCATGGCAACGGCCTGTTGCAGGGCCCGAACTCGGACAAGGTGGCCTATGAGCCGATCGTCAACCAAGGCGCAGGTGCCATGCCGCTGGTGCGCTGGCATTCGGACAACCACACGCGCGAACTGGTTCCGCTTTATGCCAAGGGACCGGGCGCGGAATTTTTCCGCGAAGTTGCCGAAGCAGCCGAGGGCCTCGCCGTATATGACGTCGATGCCGACGCTCGGGTCTGGGTGGACAACACGGATGTCTTCCGCGCCACGATGAATGCGATGGGCCTCGAGGCTGCCGAACCCGTCGAACAGGCCGCTGCCCAGTAACATCCGACCACGCAGGCGAGGCGGCATTCAGGCCGCCTCGCCGTTTGCTTCCAAAGTGATCCTTATGACATCGATGATCGTGAATTCCCTGGTCGCAGGGCTGTCGCTCTGTCTTGGTATGGCCTCCGTGTCGCTGGCGCAGGGGCGTCAGAACCTGCCTGCGATGACCGTTGGCGGTGCCGTGGGCCGGGTGGAGCATGGGCTGCGGCAGGGTGACAGGATGACGGTCGCCGTCACCTTTACTGCGGATGATCCCGATTATGACGGGGAAACCCTTTACGCGGATATCCCCAAGGCGGATCTGGCTCGCAGGATCTACCTCAAGATCGGGGACCGCGACTTTCCGGTCTGGCTGCAAGATGGTGCGCCCCAGATCCCCGACGCGCTGACACTGGCCCCTCATGATGGGCAGGGCGACGTGGTTGCCGTCGGCACATGGCAGGGCACCTTTGTCGCTCCGACGCCGGACATGGGCGAGATCAGCCTGTTCCTGCCCAATGTCGGTGCCTTGGGGCCTTTCCCCATTCTAGACCGCTGAGGCATTGGCGCAGCTTCCGGCCGTTCCTGATGCGTCCGTCAGCCCGCGCTGCCAAGGAAAAGCTTGCATCCCCGTGATGCCCTGCCCATTCAGGGACAGCAACAAAGGCTTTTCCGATGACCTCACTGCTGTCCGACCTTGGCTGGTGCCCGTTCTTTGCCGATCAGCAAGAGGCTGACGAGGCGGAACTCGTTCCTGTGCGCATTGCGGCCGTTCACCGGTCGCGGTTGATGGCGCAGACCGCCAAGGGACAAGTGCGGGTGGGATTGCCTCATGGTGCCAATTCGGCGGATTTCGCCGTGGGTGACTGGGTGCTGATGGACGGCGCGTCCGGTCTTGCTGTCCGCAGGCTGGAGCGCCGGACCGTGCTGCGCCGCCGGACCGAGGGCGCGCGGGACCTTCAGCTGATCGCCGCCAATGTCGATACGCTGCTGATCGTGACGTCATGCAACGAGGATTTCAGCCCGCCGCGGCTGGAGCGCTATCTGGCCTTGGCGAACGAGGCGGGCACGGATCCGGTGATCGTCCTGACCAAGATCGACAAGGTCGCCGATCCTTTGGTCTTTCGCGATCAGGCCGAGGCTCTGCAACGCGGTCTTGCCGTTGTTCTGCTGAACGCCAAATCCCCTGACGCCGCCGCCCGGCTGGCGCCGTGGTGCGGACCGGGGCAGACGGTCGCGCTTGTCGGCTCCTCGGGGGTGGGCAAGTCGACCCTGCTGAACACGCTGGCCCAGAAGGCCCCGGAAGAAGCGCAGCTGACCGGCAGCATCCGCGAGGACGACGCCAAGGGGCGCCACACGACGACATCGCGATCGCTGCACCGGATTGCGGGTGGAGGATGGGTGATCGATACCCCGGGCATGCGAACGCTGCATGTCAGCGACGTGGCAGGCGGTCTTGACGTGCTGTTCGCCGAAATCACCGAACTGGCTCCGCAATGTCGTTTCCGCAACTGTACCCACACCCATGAACCGGGCTGCGCCGTTCTGGCCGCCGTACAGTCAGGAACGCTCTCGGCCGAACGCCTTGACCGTTACCGAAAGCTGCGCGACGAGAACGAGGCGAACACGCCCGTGCCCACCGGACCGCGGGGCAACAAGTCCGAAGCCCCGCGCGGCAGGCGGAAATAGCACGTCCTGATGCGGACCGTCCTCGCCGGGTCGTCTTTCCGTAACATGTTGCGCGAGATTGCGATCCTTCGGTGAAGCTGCCCAAGGGGTGGCGGCAACCGTGTCGCCTGTTATGCTGATGCCGAACGGGAGGAACGCATGATCATCGCAGGGATCCTGCAACAATCGGCAAGGGTATCGGTCCTGACCAACGGGAACGGGACAGCATCGTGACGAAACCCACGGACGCCTTTCCGCACTTGCCGGCATGGCCCGGTCCCGTTGCCATTGTTTCGATCGCGCAGCTTTTCGGCACCTCATTGTGGTTCAGTGCGAACAGCGCGGCCGAGGGCCTGATGCAGGCATGGGGGGCCAGTCCGGCCGATATCGGCTGGTTGACCAGCGCCGTGCAGGCCGGGTTCATCATGGGAACGCTGGTGATGGCGCTGTCCGGGCTGGCGGACCGGCTGCGGGCCAGCGACATCTTCGTCATCTCGGTCATCGCGGGTGCCTTGTGCAATGCCGCCTTTGCATGGGTGGCGCAAGACGTCGGCAGCGGTGTGTTCTTCCGCTTTCTGGTCGGCCTCAGCCTGGCCGGCATCTATCCCATCGGGATGAAGCTGGTGGTCAGCTGGGAGCCCGAGAAGACGGGGCAGGCGCTGGCCCTGCTGGTCGCGATGCTGACCCTCGGAACGGCCCTGCCGCACCTGCTCCGGTTCACGGGCGGGCAGCTTCCCTGGCGCTGGATCGTCACCTGTTCTTCACTTCTGGCGCTGGCAGGAGCCCTGCTGATCCGGCGTCTGGGGGTTGGACCGCATCTTGCGCCTCCGGTAGCTGGCTTTCTAGGCTACCAAGGGTTGGGGATCGCCTTTCGCACAAACCGCTTCCGGGCCGCCGCCTTCGGTTATTTTGGCCATATGTGGGAGCTTTATGCCTTCTGGACGCTGACCCCCTTGCTGGTCGCCGCAACGGGGTTGGCGCAGCATTTTCGCGGGGCCGGCGTGGCGGGCCTGTCCTTTGCCATCATCGGGGCCGGGGCCTTGGGCTGTTTGTTCGGGGGATGGTTGTCGCGCATCATCGGAAGTGGCCCCGTGGCTGTCGGGGCCTTGGCGGTATCAGGAGTTTGCGCACTGTCATTCACACTGTTCTGGCAAGTGCTGCCGCCGGAACTGCTGCTGGCACTTCTGCTGATCTGGGGCGCTACGGTTGTTGCGGATTCACCCCAGTTCTCGGCCTTGTCAGCCCGCTCATGCCCCAAGACCGTGGTGGGGGGCGCGCTGGCCATCCAGAATGCCGTGGGCTTTGCCATCACGATGGTTTCGATCACGGGCGCGACAGTGCTGTTCGAGCGTATCGGCCCCGCTGCGACCTGGCTGCTTGTGCCGGGTCCGGTCGTGGGTCTGCTGGCATATGCACAGGTGATGCGGGCTGCCAAGGAGGTCCGGCCCCTGACACGGCGATGACGCCCCGGCATTGACGTAGCGTGGTTAATGCCCCAACAAGCGTTAACCATGTTGCTTTGGAAAGGCATAGCCGATGTTCATTAAAGATTGTCGCCGAAACCTCGTCATCGCCACCCTGATGGCAGGTTCGTTTCCTTTTGCGGCGACCGCGCAGGATTGGCCATCGCAGCCGGTCCACATCTATGTCGGCTTTCCCGCAGGCTCGTCCCCCGACACCATCGCGCGACTGGTTGCGGAACCCATGTCCGAGGGGCTGGGCCAGCCGGTCGTGGTCCAGAACAAGCCCGGCGCGGGCGGTGTCATCGGCGTGCAGCAGATGCTGACCAGCATCAATGACGGTTACAGCTTTGGCATCACCATCAACGGCCCCCTGACGACGGCACAAAGGATGGTGCCTGACCTTGGCTATGATCCCGTGAACGACATCGTGCCGGTCGGCCTGATCGCGACCAGCCCGCTGGTGCTGGCCGTCGCAGCCGAATTTCCGGCCGACAGCGTCGAGACCTTTATCGAGGCTGCGCGCGCCGATCCTGATGCCATCAGCTATGGCTCGGTCGGCGCCGGATCGGGCGCCCATCTGACGGCCGAGATGTTTGCGGGCGCAGCCGGCATCGACCTGTTTCACGTGCCTTTCCAGAGCTACGCCGAGGTGGCCACCTCGATCCTGGGCGGAGAGATCGACAGCGGTTTCATGGCCCCCTCGGCCGCGCTGCCGCAGGTCGAGGCAGGGACCATGAAGATGTTGGGTGTCACCTCCCGCGAGCCGTTCCCTCAGGTGCCGGATGTGCCGGTCATGGCGGGACAGGCGGGCTTGCCGCAGGATTTCCGGGCCGAACTCTGGAATGCCTTCATCGCCCCTGCGGACACGGACCCTGCCGTTGTTCAGCGACTGAATACCGAGCTCGATCGCGCCTTGCAGGACGAAGGGTTGCGTCAGCAATTGCTGGACATGGGGTGGCAGGCGAAACCCGGTAGCCCCGAGGAGCTGGCGCAGCTGATCCAGGATGACACCGCGCTCTGGGGCAAGGTCATCGACCAGATGGCGCCTGCCCGCTGACCGATGTCCGCAGGTACTGACGCAAGGGCCGCGCATCGGCGCAGCAATTCGGACCTCCTCTGGGGCATGGGGCTGGCTCTGCTGGGACTTGCGGTCGCGGGTTACGCGGCCAACCAGTACGAGTTCGGATCGCTGCGCCGCATGGGCCCCGGGTTCTTTCCGGTTCTTCTGGGTCTGGTTCTGGCAGGGCTGGGTGTGGTCATCGCCCTCCCGTCCTTGGCCCGGGCCAGAGCGCTCCAGACCTTTGCCTGGCGGGAGACACTGGGCATCGTGGGGGCGCTGCTGGTCTTCGGGCTGGCCCTGAACCGGTTCGGGATCGTGGCCACGACGGCTGTGACGGTTCTTCTGTCCAGTGCGGTGGCGCCGCGCCCGGGCATCCTGTGGCGCCTGGTGCTGACGGCAGCCGTGACGGCCCTGACCTGGGCCATGTTCATCTGGGGGCTGAACATGGCCATCCCCGTCTGGCCGTGGAGCCGCTGACATGACAACAATGGACGGTCTGGCGCAGGGGCTGATGGTGGCCCTGCAGCCCTCGGTGCTGATCTACAGCCTGTTCGGGGCGCTGCTGGGCACGCTGGTCGGCGTTCTGCCGGGGATCGGCGCGATGGCGGCCATCACGCTGTTGCTGCCCATCACCTATTACATCTCGTCCGAGGCGGCGCTGGTCATGCTGGCAGCGGTGTATTACGGCGCGCAATACGGAGGGGCGGTGGCCTCGATCCTGCTGCGCCTGCCCGGAACGCCGCAATCTGCCGTGACGACGCTGGACGGTTATCCGATGGCGCAGCAGGGGCGGGCGGGGGTCGCGCTGTTCACGGCCATGATCTCCTCCTTTGCGGGCTCGATGCTGGGGATCGTGATGCTGGTGTTGCTGGCCGGGTGGCTGAGCCGTCTGGCGACGCAGTTCGGCGCGGCGGAATACGCGGCAATGATGGTGATGGGCCTCGTGGCGGCCTCGGCCGTGGGGACGGGGCGGACGTCCAAGAGCCTCGCGATGGTCGTCGTCGGCCTCATCCTCGGGTGCGTGGGCACGGACGTGAATTCGGGCGCACAGCGTTTCACGTTCGGGCAGGTCCAGCTGATGGACGGGATCAACCTGGTCGCGCTGGCAATGGGCCTGTTCGGTCTGGCCGAGGTCATCGGCAACATCCGTCAGGCCGAACGCCAGGGCGTGCCGCAGCGTGTTTCCCTGCGTCAGCTTGTGCCCACCCGCGACGATGTCCGCCGGCTGTTCGCCCCCATCACGCGCGGCACCTTGCTGGGGGGCTTTTTCGGGGCGCTGCCGGGAACGGGGTCGACCATCTCGTCCTTTCTTAGCTATGCGCTGGAGCGACGGGTGGCGCGCCAACCTGAACGTTTCGGCAAGGGTGCGATCGAAGGCATCGCCGGTCCCGAGGCTGCCAACAATTCGGCCTCGATCACGGCCTTTGTCCCGACGCTGACGCTGGGCATCCCGGGCGATCCGATCATGGCCCTGATGCTGGGCGCCCTGGTCATCCATGGCATCCAGCCAGGCCCCATGATGCTGGAAGCGCATCCCGACATGTTCTGGGGACTGGTGGTCAGCTTTGGGATCGGGAACCTGTTCCTGCTGATCCTGAACCTGCCGCTGATCGGGATCTGGGTGTCCATGCTGCGCATTCCGTTCCGGTGGCTGTATCCCGCAATCATCGTGTTCGTCTGCCTGGGCGTTTATTCCGTGCGCGGAAGCACCTTCGACATCATCATGGTGGCAGGGATCGGGGCGCTCGGCCATGCGCTGGCCGTCGCGTCCTTCAGCCCGGCGCTGCTGTTGCTGGGTTTCGTGCTGGGCCCACTGATCGAGACCAACCTGCGCCGTGCGCTGCTGATCTCGCGCGGGGACCCGATGATCTTTGTCGAAAGGCCGATCGCCTGCGCGTTCCTTGTCGCGGCTGCACTGCTGCTGCTGTTGCCCCTGCTGAAGTCGTTGCGGACCTCGTTTCGGGGGCGCTGAGCGGCGCCTCAGACGGCCTTGGTCTGGTTGACCCGCCGCGACAATGCCTCGTGGCTTTCGACCCGTTCGGAATAGCGGTCGACCAGATGATCCTTGATGTCGCGCGTCAGCAGGGTGAAGCGGACCAGTTCCTCCATCACGTCCACGATCCGGTCGTAATAAGGAGAGGGTTTCATGCGGCCGGCCTCGTCGAACTCGTCCCAAGCCTTGGCGACCGACGATTGGTTCGGGATGGTCAGCAGGCGCATCCAGCGTCCCAGGATACGCAGCTGGTTGACCGTGTTGAAGCTCTGGCTGCCGCCGCAGACCTGCATCACGGCCAGCGTCTTGCCTTGCGTTGGCCGCACGCCGCCGAGCGACAGGGGAATCCAGTCGATCTGCGTCTTCATCACCCCCGACATGGCCCCGTGACGTTCGGGAGAGGACCAGACCATGCCTTCGCACCAGCCGACAAGATCGCGCAACTCGGCGACCTTGGGGTGATCGGCTTCGGTCGCATCGGCCATGGGCAAGTCGCGCGGGTCGAAAAGACGGGCTTCCGCGCCCAGTTCTTGCAGGACGCGGGCGCCTTCCTCGGCGGTGAATCGAGAAAAACTGCGTTCGCGCAAGGACCCGTAAAGCAGCAGGATACGAGGCGGATGGGTGCTGCGCGCGGTGGGAAACAGCGCATCGCTGTCCATCGCGGTCAGGCAGTCTTTCTTGATGTTCGGCAGGTCAGACAACGATCTCTCCTTTTTCGTTCATGATCATCTGCCCGTCTTCCTTGAAGACCGGACCCTTTGGCAGCCGGTCCAGCAGCGGCAGCACCGCCTCGGACGGGCGGCAAAGGCGCACCCCCTTGGGCGATGCGACAATGGGCCGGTTCACCAGCACAGGATGCACCAGCATCGCCTCCAGAATCTGTTCGTCGGTGACCTGTTTCTCCAGCAGGCCCAGTTCCGCGGCGGGCGATTTGCCGGTTCGCAGGGCCTGCCGCGGTGTCAGGTCGGCGGCGGCGAACAGCGCCAAAAGCTGGGGCCGGGTCCAGCCGTGGATCATGTAGTCGATCACGACCGGTTCGGGGCCTGAAGCGCGGATGATGGCCAGCACGTTGCGCGACGTGCCGCAGGCAGGATTGTGGTGGATGACGATCATGGATGAACCTCGGGAAAGCGGGCGCGGGTGCGGTTGGCAAAGGCGACAAGGGACAGCATGACCGGCACCTCGACCAGAACGCCGACCACCGTGGCAAGTGCTGCACCCGAATGCAGGCCAAAGAGACTGATGGCCACGGCCACGGCCAGTTCGAAGAAATTCGATGTTCCGATCATTGCGCAGGGGGCTGCAATCCGGTGCGGGACACGCAGCGCGAAGGCCGCGCCATAGGCGATGGCAAAAATGGCATAGCTCTGGATCAGGATAGGGATGGCGATCAACGCGATGATAAAGGGACGGTCCAGGATGACACGGCCTTGCAGGCCGAACAGGATGGCCACGGTGGCGATCAGCCCGATCACGGACCAAGGCTTGATCCGGGCTGAAAAAGCATCGATTGCCCGCGGGTGCCCCAACACGCGGCGCGTCATCAGGCCGGCAGCCAAGGGCAACACGACATAAAGGACCGTTGCCATGAGCAGGGTCTGCCAAGGGACCGCAATGTCGGTCACCCCCAGCAGCAGCGCCACGATGGGTGCAAAAGCCACGACCATGATGAGGTCGTTGACCGATACCTGGACCAGCGTATAGGTCGCATCGCCCCGTGTCAGTTGTGACCAGACAAAGACCATCGCCGTGCAGGGCGCCGCACCCAGCAGGATCAGGCCGGCAATGTATTGCTGCGCATCTTCGGGCGCGATCCAGGGCGCGAAAACCTGGTCAAAGAACAGGACAGCCAGCAGCGCCATGGTGAAGGGCTTGATCAGCCAGTTGATCGCCAGCGTGATCAGCAGGCCTTTCGGCTGGCGCGCTACTCCCTTGACGGCCCCGAAATCCACGCCGACCATCATGGGATAAACCATCGCCCAGATCAGCACGGCAACCACGAGGTTGATCGAGGCGAACTCGGCCGCTGCAATGGCCTCGACCAGTCCCGGGGCAGCATTGCCGATCACCAGTCCGGCCATCATGGCAAGCGCAACCCAAAGGGTCAGCCAGCGTTCGAAGATGCCCAAGGGGCTGTCCTGCGCACAGGCTGTATCGGTCATGACCATGTTCCTGGCATATAATTCATCGGATAACGGGATGGCAAATCCGCGGATGGGGGCGGGCAGAAAGCCGAGAGAATGACAAGGTTATGCCTTTCACTGCTCTTTCTCGCAGGTGCAGGCGATCTGATCCAGAAAAGGCCGGCAAAGCTCTGGGGTCCCACCGCAGCAGTCCTGCATCAGGAAGGCCAGAAGATCGCGCATCCTTTCCATGCGAACGAAATAGCGGATCGACCGTCCTTCGCGCACCGATGTGATAAGTCCTGCCGATGTCAGAATGGTCAGGTTGTTCGACAGGGTGTTGGGCCGGATATCCAGTCTCAGCGCAATGTCTCCCGCAGCCACACCCTTGGGGCCCGCCTGCACAAGAAGGCGAAAGACATCCAGCCGAATGCAATGGGCAAGTGCCGACAGAGTATCAAGGACCGCATTCTTTTCCATATTTCATGTCTAATGGAATTATAGAGCCTGTGCAACCATGCTTGTTGATGTGACAGATCCCTAAAAGGGTTCTTGCGTCACGACCGGGCCTGCCGACAGATTGCGGTATGCGGTTCCGGACACGTGGCTGTCAGGCTGGTCTGCCGCTTCTTCCGCACTGCCGCGGTTGGGCATTTCCAGCGGTGCGAGTCATCTTGCGGGGCCTTGGCCCTGGCAGTGGCGACAGGAAGGGACGGTTTGTTATCGCCTCTGCAAAGGTTAGGGCGAGGCTTTTTGGCCCAGAACCAGCACTGGCGATGATGCGCTTGGTTGATGGCTTGGAACAGATGGACAAGCAGTCCCGCCCGGCTTGAGCGGTGGCGTTACCCTTTCCCCGGCGACCGGGGGGGCTTGACCGTGTCGGCCAGCCTGCCGATCCATTGTCTGGTACGGGAAACAGATCGGCATGATCGCCATGCGCCCCTGCATGACGTCCTTCAACCCATCTTGTTCCTGCAACAGTCAGAAGGTGAAGATGTCCGGCAGAACCCGGGCCGACGCCTCGCCACCCGGGTTCCGCTGCCTTGATGGACGTTCAGGAAGCCCTACGTCGCCAGCCATTCCATGACCCTGCGCAGCAGCGGACGCCCGACAGCCGGCAGCGGGACAACTCCCGTTCCGACATCACACGGTTACCAACCTTCGGTTCGCCCCTGAAATGCGCCCCTTTCAAGAAGATCAAGTCCAATTCAGGGCGCTAGCTCTCGAGGATGTATACCACTTCGGCCTCCTCTAGCATGGCTGCCAAGATCCTCACAATGATACGTCAGGGTCAACCAGATCCTCGTGCCGGATGATCCCGGTATTGCCAAACGGTTGTCGGCATCTTCTGTTTCGGTCCTGCGCTTGGAGCAACGAAGGTGATGAATCATGGATGGGAAACCATCGTTACCGGCTGATCCTGTCTCCTATGGCCCTGACCCTGCAACCGCCGATTAAGGATTGGTATTACGCAGTCCTGTGGTGACCAGCGGCCATGGGTTGTTCTGATCACTCAGGAGGTTGCACGCTCCTTAATTTCTGCGGCCAGGGCTTCGACTAGTTCCCCTGCCGGAAGCGCGCGCGCCCGTGCCGCCTGCGCTCCGGCCCACTGTGCCCCGTATGCCGTGGCACCCTTGGCCATGGCTGCTGTGTTGAGAGCCTTGGCCAGGTCATAGGCACAAGGATAGGCCGGTATGGCGGCGGGCTCCACATCATCGGCCCATTGTGTGAAGGCGTTGCCGAGACAGCGGGCTGGACGACCGGAGATTGCCCGCGTCATGACCGTATCGCCCCCAAGAGCAAGCCGGTCGCGATAGCCGGCATCCGCCGCGCTTTCCGGGCAACCGATGAAGGCAGTGCCCAATTGCGCGGCTGCGGCGCCCTTGTCCAACATGCGGCGAATGTCGCGGCCGTCCATGATCCCGCCGGCGGCAATGACCGGCAGCGTGACCTCATCCAGAAGGGCGCGCAGCAGATCGCTTGTGGAGAGCCTTTCGTCAGGTCCGTCCGGATCGAAAATTCCGCGATGTCCTCCCGCCTCCCAACCCTGCGCGATGACGGCATGACATCCGGCTGCCTCGATGGCCTTGGCTTCGGCCGGAGAGGTCGCGCTGCCGATCAGCACCAGCCCGGCCGCACGCATCGCCTGGACCTGGTCGGAACGCGGCAGGCCCAGGTGAAAGCTCACGACGCGCGGACGAAGTTCGAGCACGAGATGAAGGTAGGCGTCCGTGTCGCGAAAACTGGTGTAGATGTCGCGAAGCCCGGCGGGCGGCGTGGCCTCGAAGCGCGCAAAGAGCGGCGCCGTTCGTGCAATCCAAGCGGCCTCCACGGCCGGATCCCGCATCGGTTTGGCATGGCAGAAGAAGTTCACGTTGAAGGGTGCCGCTGTCCGCTGCTGCACGTCATTGATGGCCTGCCGGGCGGATTCAGGGCTGGCGGCACAGAGTCCCAAGGACCCCAATGCACCCGCCTCCGAGACGGCGGCCGCCATGGCAGGCGTGGCCACCCCTGCCATCGGCGCCTGCAGGATCGGAAGCCTGACCTGAAGCAGGTCGAGAAGTTCGGTCATGGCGGCCATTGGATGCTCCTCCCCTTATACATTGTGCCATGAGACGGAGGCAGATCAAGGTCCGGCAATGACACCGTGGCAGCTGCGCTCCCAAGGGGATGATACGTGTGGGACATGCGGCAACACTGGGTCCAGATCCTGTGAATGAGGGCCTTACGACAGTCGCTTGTCTCGGGCCAGCGTGCCTCCGCCCCGCGGACGCTCCGGCGACACAGGCGTTCGCAGAAGCGCCGCAAGCGAACAACGATCTTCCCCTGCTGCCTGAACTTAATCGCAAAAGAATCGACGCTATTTGTCTTGCCTGCCGCAGCATCGGCTGCCGATCGGGGCAGGCGCTATGAACGACAGGTGATACCTGATCCGGATCAACCTGATCCCGTGCCACCCGCTGGCGTTTTGGTGCAACGGGCTCCGGATGCTTTGCCGGTCCTTGGAACTGCTGCCACGCCACCCGCTTACTCTAGCGTGACATGACTGTTCTCCTCAAAAGGAAACCTGATGCTGTTGAGCCTTCGCGATGTCACCAAGACCTATCCGAACACTTCGGCTTCCGTTCTGCGGGGGGTCTCCTTCGATCTTGAACGCGGCGCGATGCTGTCCCTTACCGGAGAGTCGGGTTCGGGCAAGAGCACGCTGCTGCACCTGATCGGTGGTCTGGACACGGCCGATAGCGGTGTGGTGGCGGTCGATGGTGTCGATCTGACGCCCTTGGACGATGCAGGGCGCGCCAATTTCCGGCGGGGCAGGGTCGGCGTAATCTTTCAACAGTTCAACCTGATCCCGTCGTTGACGGTCGCGGCGAATATCGCGTTTCAGGCGCGGCTGGCAGGGCGTCATGACAAGGACCGCGACAAGGCTCTGGCCGACCGTCTGGGGCTGCGCGACCATCTGCACAAGTATCCCGAACAGCTGTCCGGCGGTCAGCAGCAGCGGGTGGCGATCGCCCGCACACTTGCGCCCCAGCCGGACCTTGTTCTGGCCGATGAGCCCACAGGCAATCTGGACGAGGCCACGGCGGACGTGGTCCTGACCCTTCTGCAGGATCTGGTGACGGAAACCGGCGCCGGCCTTATCTTGGTAACCCATTCGGAACGGCTGGCGGCGCGCCTGCCGCGACGGTTGCACCTGCAGGGAGGGCATCTGGCGTGACCGCGGTCATCCTGTCCGCGCTGGCTTCGCATTGGCGGCGCAACCCTTTGCAGTTGCTGACGCTGCTGGTGGGTTTGGCCTTGGCGACGGCGCTCTGGTCCGGCGTGCAGGCGATCAATGCCGAGGCTCGGGCCAGCTATGACGCGGCAGCCGAAACCCTGGGCGAGGGTCAGTTCGCCCAGATCACCGCCCGCGACGGTGGGGCGATGTCGCAGCAAACCTATATCGCGCTGCGACGGGCAGGATGGCTGGTGTCGCCGGTGACCGAAGGGCGGCTTGGCCCGGTGCGGATCATCGGGCTGGAGCCTTTGACGGCCCCCGGGGGGCTTGGTCCGGTCAGTATCGACGGTGGCGGTGATCTGGCGGCCTTCCTGTCGGGGTCAGGCCAGGTGTTTGCGCGTGAGGAAACGCTTGCACAGCTGACCGAAATCGCCGCGCAGGGTGTTGCTGCCCCGGATGTGGCACCCGATACGGCAATCACCGATATCGGCTTGGCGCAGCGCCTGCTGAACCGCCCGGATCAGATCGACCGCCTGATCGTGCTTCCCGATCAACCCTTGACTCGCCGCCCTCTGGCCGAGGTGGCCCCCGATCTGACAATGGCCGCACCGCAGGATGGGGGCGATGTTGCACAGCTGACGGACAGCTTTCACCTGAACCTGACCGCCTTCGGCCTGCTGTCCTTTGCCGTTGGGCTGTTCATCGTCCATGGCGCGATCGGGCTGGCCTTCGAGCAGCGCCGGGCCATGGTGCGGACGCTGCGGGCGCTGGGCGCGCCGCTGAAACGGCTGATCCTGTTGATGGCGGTGGAACTGGCGGTGCTGGCCCTGATCGCAGGCGCGAGCGGCGTTGCGCTTGGCTATGTCATCGCGGCTGCCCTTTTGCCCGATGTGGCGGCCACCCTGCGCGGACTTTATGGTGCCGAGGTGTCAGGGCAGATGACGTTGCGCCC
>NZ_JBKGUN010000032.1:0-53819 GCF_046462195.1 Paracoccus sp. (in: a-proteobacteria)
TGCATGCCCCTCTACCAGTCGGGCGGCGCCAGATACCTAGATGTGGTGCTGACGCCATATGCTTCACGTCAGGGTCCTGATGCCGCTCGCCTTGAAAAGGTGAAAACCGCTTCCGTCATCCCGCCAAAGATGCTTGGAACATGCTGCGGGCATCCGTTCCCCTCATGATGGGCCGCATCCTGCCTGATCACCTTCCGAACCGTGTTCCCGCTGTCCGAGCCATTGCCGAAGGCTAACTTTTGCCCTTGTGTGAATGTTTTGCGCAGGAAGACGAAGTTCCCTCTCCACTCGGCGCGGCCGCGGTTCACACTGCGCAAGAAGCACGATAGAAGGCGCCTTATGAAAACCTAGGGGTTAATCAGTGACATCAGCAAAAATCGCCGTGGCCGGAATTGGCTATGTAGGGCTTTCCAATGCCGTCCTTCTGGCACAGCGCAACCGGGTTCGGGCGCTGGACGTGAACGAAGACCGCGTCGCCATGCTGAACGCGCGGCAAAGCCCGATCATCGATCCCGACATCCAGGATCACCTGACCGGTCAGGATCTTGACCTGACGGCGACCACCGATCCGGCCACCGCCTACGAGGATGCGGATTTCGTCATCGTGGCCACGCCCACGAACTATGATCCGGTGACGAACTACTTTGATACGTCCAGTGTCGAGGCGGTGATCCGCGACGTGATGCGCTTGGCACCGCAGGCGGTGATTGTGGTCAAGTCGACGGTGCCGGTGGGCTTTACCCGTGACGTGTCGGACCGGCTGGGCACGGATCAGGTCATCTTCAGCCCCGAGTTCCTGCGCGAAGGACGCGCGTTGCACGACAACCTGCACCCTTCGCGCATCGTGGTGGGCGAGAACAGCCCGCGCGGCCGCGCCTTTGCGACCCTGCTGGCCGAGGCGGCCTTGGACAAGGACGTGCCGGTCCTGCTGACCGGCCCCACCGAGGCCGAGGCGATCAAGCTTTTCGCAAACACTTATCTGGCCCTGCGCGTCGCCTATTTCAACGAACTGGACAGCTATGCCCTGACCCATGGTCTGGACAGCCGCCAGATCATCGAGGGGGTCAGCCTAGACCCGCGCATCGGGCAGCACTACAACAACCCTTCCTTCGGCTACGGCGGCTATTGCCTGCCCAAGGACAGCAAGCAGTTGCTGGCCAATTATCAGAACGTGCCGCAGAACCTGATCGCCGCCGTGGTCGAGGCGAACCGCACCCGCAAGGATGTGGTGGCCGACCACATCCTGGCCCGCAAGCCGCGCGTGGTGGGAATCTATCGCCTAGTGATGAAGGCCGGTTCGGACAACTTCCGTCAATCTGCCGTACAGGGCATCATGAAGCGCCTGAAGGCCAAGGGCATAGAGGTCATCGTCTATGAACCGGCCATGACCGAAACAAGCTTCTTCGGTTCGGATGTCGTCGCAGACCTGGAGGCGTTCAAGACGCGCGCCGACCTGATCGTCACGAACCGGGTGACGTCCGATCTGAGCGATGTCGCTGACCGCGTTTATACCCGCGACCTGTTCGGCGACAACTGACGGTTTCAAGGGGGGAAAACAGGTGGCGAAGGACGATCCACCCTTCGCCACCTGCCAAGGTCAGGCCGTCCTTAGCGGCGGGGCTTCCCGAACGCCTTCATGGCAGCGCTGCCGATCAGCAGGGCCGCCATCGACAGATCCGCGCTGGCAGAGGCGGGCTGGGCGTGCCCATGCTTTCGCGCCGCCTTTGAGCCCGTCGTTCCCGCCCTCTCGCCTTTGCTGGAAAAACCACGCTGGCCCGGCGATGATGGAGGCGTGTCCGCCTTGACCGCCTGGCGCTGGCCCATGGGCAGCGGAGCGCCGGTGGTCGTATCGTGGGCAGTCTGCTGCTCGATCTCGGCATTCAGTTCAGCCCCGCCCAGAACGACATAAGCAGACAACCACATCCAGGTCAGCAGGATGATCACGCCGCCCAGCGCCCCATAAGTCTCGGTATAGCTGCCAAAATTGCGGGCATAGATCGAGAAGGCCACCGTGCCCAGAACCCACAGGATGGTTGCCGCAATGGCCCCGACGCTGACCCACCGCCATTGGGGGTTTGCGCGCGAAGGGCCGAAACGATACAAGACCGCCAGCCCCAGCATCGTCAGGATGGCCATCAGCGGCCATTTCAGCCAGTCCACAGCCGTTTCCAAGGCGGGCGGAAAATGCCCAAAAGCCGCCAGCGACGGCAAAAGGATCACGAGGCCAAGTCCGGCGATCAGCCCCAGGATCAGGCCAAGCGTGATCAGCAGCGCCGTCAGGTACAGCTTGATCGTACCGCGGGTTTCTTCTTCGTCATAGGCGATGTTCAGACCCTCCATCAGGGTCAGCACGCCTTTCATGGCACCATAAAGCGCGATCGCGATGCCGAACAACGCGACCAGCCCGGTCCCGGCCTGGTCGCCGCCCGTGACCTTGGCCACCTGTTCCTGCAGGATGCCGGCAGCCTCTTCGGGCAGCATGGCCACCACGGCCTCCAGCTGGCTGGCAATGTCGGCGGGATCAAGGACCAGTCCTGCGATCGAGATCAGCGCCGCAATGGCCGGAAAGATCGACAGCAGCGCATAAAACGCGACGCCTGCCGATACGACCGAGATATGGTCCTTGGCGATCTCGTCCTTGACGCGCCACAGGATGTCCTTCCATCCGTGGCCGGGGATCTGGGTCGGCGCAGACGCATCATCGCCGCGCGCCGCCATCGAGTTGCGTTGGGGCAAATCCGTTCTCCTGTGACTGTGTCTTGTGCCGATGTCATGGTTAACGCGCAAAGATGCAGGGCAGGTTCCGCGCAGGTTGATATCCTGCACGCCTGGTACATTACCGCCGCATGACTGGCCGCTGTCCGGGTACGGAGCCGCTGCCCGGCAACCCGTTTCCGGCTTATCCCTGAGGGGTCGTGGCCTTGCGCTGCCGTGTCCGCTCAAGCCCCAACTTGTGCTCGCGCCAGATGATCAGGATGCCCGCTGCGATGACAACGACCGCACCGACGATGACCCGCGGCGTCGGCATCTCGTCGAAGATCCACCAGCCGATCAGGACAGCCAGGATCATCGAAGCGTAATCGAACGGCGCCACGACCGACGCGTCGGCATAGCGATAGGCCGATGTCAGCAGGATCTGCCCCACCCCGCCCAGCAGCCCCGTCATGATCAGCATCATGGCTGTCCGCAGATCGGGCACCACCCAGCCGAAGGGCAGCGTCATCAGCCCCAGCACGGTCGAGGTGATCGAGAACCAGAACACGATGGCCGAGGTCCGCTCGTCCTGAACCAGCTTGCGCACAAAGATCATCGCCAGCGCGGCGCACAACGCACCCATCAATGCGGAAACCGCGCCCAGCAACCGCCGGGGATCGGCGTCCACATGATTGGACAGTTGCGAGGACAGCACGATCAGCACGCCCGCCAGTCCCAGCCCCACCATGCTGAGGCGAAAGGCACGGACGTCCTCGCCCAGAAACATCCCGGCAAAGATCACGACCAGCAGGGGCGCGGCATAACCGATGGCGGTCACTTCGGGAAAGGGCAACAGCGACAACGCCCAGAAGTTGAAGCCCATGGCCGCCGTGCCCACGAGACCCCGATACACATGGCCCATCGGACGAAAGGTGGTCAGCCCGATCCGCAGTTCGGACCGGAAGGCCAGCCACACCAGGATGACCGGCACCGCGAAGATGGAGCGAAAGAACACCTGCTGCCCCGCCGGAACGGCCAGATCCCCTGTCGATGTGGCCTTCACCAGTGCCGCCATGACCGTGAACACGGTGACGCTGAAGCATTTCAGCATGATGCCCTTCAGGGGGGCGGAGGTCGTGGAGGTCATGGGATCGTCTTTTCAGGGTCATCCTGTGCTAGAACGATCTTGCACGAACTGCAACATCAGCCGTGGCACGATTGGCATCGCCCGGGACGCCGTCGCAGCCGGGCCCTCCTCATCCGCCCGGCCCTTGGAATCCGGGAGGCGGCACGGCATCATCCGCATCCGGATCGCGCCCCTGCAGACGGTCCAGTTGCCGCATGATCGGGGTCACGGACAGGCCGTGCATCACGATGGACAGCAGGACCACCAGCCCCACGATCGCCCAAAGCCGGGGTGCGGCGCCCGGATCCTCCATGTGGTTCAAGCCATAGGCCAGATAATAGAACGAGCCGATCCCGCGGATGCCGAAAAAGGCGATGGTCAGTCGCTCGTGCCAGGAGGCATTGAAGCCTGCCAGCCCCACCAGCCCGGTCACTGGGCGGATGACCAGCAGGATCACCACCGCTGCCACGATATCGGCAGGCGCAAGCGGTGCCAGCAGCCCATGGACCAGCGCACCGCCAAACAGCAGCAGCAGCACCATCATCGAGATCCGCTCGATCTGTTCGGTCAGGTCATGCATCGCCTTGTGGAAATCATGGTCACGGTGCGCCTGCCGGAACGTCAGCGCGGTGACAAAGACCGACAGGAACCCATAGGAGTGGATCGTCTCGGTCAGGCCATAGGACACGAAGGTCGCCGACAGGGCAATCAGTCCGTCGCCCGTCCGCGCCAGCTTGGATTCCGCAGGAACGCGGAACGTGATCCAGCCGAACACCTGCCCGACCAGATAGCCGCCAATAACGCCCGCACCGATTTCCCAAAGGACATTGAAGGTCAGCCATTCCACGGCCCAAGGCTCCTGCGTCACCGCCGAGGCTGCCAGCGCAATGGCCAGATGCACGAAGGGAAAGGCTGCCCCGTCATTGATGCCGGCCTCGGAGGTCAGGGCAAAGCGGACCTCATCCTCTTCTCCCGTCTTCGGAGGGCCCACCTGCACGTCCGAGGCCAGCACCGGATCGGTCGGCGCCAGCACCGCCCCCAGCAGCAGGGCCAGCGCCCAAGGCAGTGCCAGCCATGTGCTGGCCAGCAGCGCGATCAACGCGATGCCCAAGGGCAGCGTGATGAAGATCAGGCGCCAGGTGATCATCCAGGATCGCCAGCCCAGAACCCGGTCAATCTTGAGGCCTGCACCCATCAGGGCAATGATCACCACGAACTCGGCAAAGCGTTCCGTAAGTTCGGGATACTCCAGCGGCGACGGAGCAAAGCGGAAAAACGGAATGGCACCCAGCCCCATTCCCAACCCGATGCAGACGATGGGCAGCGACAAGGGAAGCCGCCGCAGTGCCAGGGGCAGCCAAGCGACCAGCGCGATCAGCAGGCCAAGGCCGATCATGACGAGGATATAGGGATCGGGAGGCTGGGTCAGATTTTCGAGCATGTCTCGACCTTTGAGATCGCATCCAGCATTGGGGCGGAACAACGGAAGGTCGTGGCCATGCTGCGCTTTTCCTGAACTGACTGCTCCGGGCGAATGGTTCGCCGGACGTCGCCTGCGCTTCAACCATGCCATGAGGGGATGGTTCCGGTGAACAGGACCACATATTCCTGCCCGACCGGGCCCTTGTCTTTTGCCGGATCAGCCGTTCTTGCCGATGATCCTGTCAATTCCCGCCTGGAACCCTTCGGCAAGGTTCCCCAGTTCCTTTTCAAGCTGAACCTCGAAATCGGCCGCGACGATGGCCAACCTGTCCATGAGCGCCTGACCCTGCGGCGTCAGATCCAGAACGATCAGCCGCCGGTCCGCGTCATGGTCGGACTTGGCGACCAGCCCTTCCTTCTCCAGCCGCGAAGCGGCGCGGCTGACCACGGACTTGTCGAGATGAACCCGCTGGGTGATGTCGCGGACGCTGACAGCCCCGGAATGGGCAAGATGGGCCAGAACGCGCCATTCGGGAATGCTGAGACCTGCCTCGGCCGCGTAAAGAACAGAGAAACGGCGGCTGACCTCGGCTGCCGCGACCGACAGCCGATAGGGCAGGAACTGGTCCAGATGAAAGGTCATCGGCATCTCCTTTCTGGTCAGATCATCCCAAAACCGTTGCAACTGCAACAAGGCTTGACCCCGCCCGGCCACGGTCCTTATCATTGCACCAGCAACGATCCGGAGGAGGAGCGTCGTGACCACCCATGACCTGCCGCGCGGCATGATCCGCGCCACCGGCACGACCGGGCCCTATGACGGCTACATGCCGGGCTTTGGCAATAATTTCGAGACCGAGGCTCTGCCGGATGCCCTGCCCCACGGCCAGAACAGCCCGCAGAAATGCAATTATGGCCTTTACGCCGAGCAACTGTCCGGCACCGCCTTCACCGCCCCGCGTGGGCAGAACGAGCGGACCTGGTGCTATCGCATTCGTCCGTCGGTCCATCACACCGGCCGCTTCAGCCCGATCGACGTCCCGTACTGGAAGACCGCCCCCAACGTGCGGCCCGATGTCACCAGCTTGGGTCAGTACCGCTGGGACCCGATCCCCGTGCCAGAGCAGGACCTGACCTGGATCACCGGCATGCGCACGATGACCACGGCCGGCGACGTCAACATCCAGGTCGGCATGGCCAGCCACGTCTACCTGGTGACCCGCTCGATGGAGGACGAGTACTTCTTTTCTGCCGACAGCGAGTTGCTGGTCGTTCCGCAAGAAGGGCGCCTGCGGTTCTGTACCGAGCTGGGGGTGATCGACCTCGAGCCCAAGGAGATCGCGATCATCCCGCGCGGCCTGGTCTACCGGGTCGAGGTGCTGGAAGGGCCCGCCCGCGGCTTTGTCTGCGAGAACTATGGCCAGAAATTCGACCTGCCCCATCGCGGCCCCATCGGCGCGAACTGCCTGGCGAACCCGCGCGATTTCAAGTGTCCCGTCGCGGCCTTCGAGGACCGCGAGGTGCCAAGCCGCGTGGTCATCAAGTGGTGTGGCCAGTTCCATGAAACGCAGATCGGCCACAGCCCACTGGACGTCGTGGCTTGGCACGGCAACTATTGTGCCTACAAGTACGACCTGCGGACCTATTCGCCGGTAGGGGCGGTCCTGTTCGACCATCCCGACCCGTCGATCTTCACCGTCCTGACGGCGCCTTCGGGACAGGAGGGAACGGCCAACATCGATTTCGTGCTGTTCCGCGAGCGCTGGATGGTGGCCGAGCACAGCTTTCGCCCGCCCTGGTACCACAAGAACATCATGTCCGAACTGATGGGCAACATCTACGGCCAGTATGATGCCAAGCCGCAGGGATTCCAGCCTGGCGGCATCAGCCTGCACAACTGCATGCTGCCCCATGGCCCGGACCGCGACGCCTTCGAGGGGGCCAGCAACGCCGAACTGAAGCCGCACAAGCTGGACAACACTATGTCCTTCATGTTCGAGACCCGCTTTCCCCAGCACCTCACCGAATTTGCCGCGCAGGAAGCACCGATGCAGCAGGAATACATCGAGGTCTGGAACCGGTTGGAGAAGAAGTTCGACGGCACTCCTGGCGTGAAGTGAAGACCATGCCGGGCTGACATCAAAGCGGCAGCTGCTCAATCGGTCAAACAGGTCGACGAACAACGCAAGGGGCATTCGGTGAGCAATCATTTCCTGCGCAGCTGGGTGGCAGCCGCCAACGAGCCGGGCTGCGACTTTCCGATCCAGAACCTGCCCTATGGCGTGTTCTCGGTCGGGCCGCAGGCGCCGCGCTGCGGGGTCGCGATCGGAAACATGATCCTAGACCTCGCGGACTGCGAGGCGCGGGGCCTGCTGGACGCGGGCGGGACGTTCAGGGCCCCGCAGTTGAACGACTTCATGGCGTTGGGCCGCGCCACATGGGACGCAATCCGCTCAGACCTGACCCGGCTGCTGGCCGAGGATGGGGACCGCACCCTTTCCTTGATCGCGATGGCCGAGGCTAGGCTGCACCTGCCGATCCGGGTGACCGAGTTCACAGACTTTTATGCCTCAAGAAACCACGCGTTCAATGTCGGTGTCCTGTTCCGTGGGCCGGAGAACGCATTGCCACCGCAGTGGACGCATATGCCCATCGGCTATAACGGGCGTGCCTCCTCAGTCGTGGTGTCGGGAACGCCGATCCATCGCCCCATGGGTCAGATCAAGGGCGATGACGGGCCCGTCTGGACCGCCAGCCACCGTCTGGACTTGGAACTGGAGTTGGGCGCCATTGTCGGTGCGAGCAGCCGGATGGGGCAGCGCCTCAATGTGGAGGAGGCCGAAGACATGATCTTCGGCTATGTCCTTTTGAACGACTGGTCGGCGCGGGACATCCAGGCGTGGGAGTATCAGCCGCTTGGTCCGTTCCAAGCCAAGGCGCTTGCCACGACGATCAGCCCCTGGATCGTGACGCAGGCTGCGCTTGAGCCGTTCCGCTGCGAAGGAGCCGAGCGGGACAACCCGCTGCTGCCCTATCTGCAGGAGAAGCAGCACGGTTTTTACGACCTGACCGTCGGCTGGACCATGAACGGCCAGGTGATGGCACGGACGAACCATAACGTGATGTACTGGTCCTCGGCCCAGCAACTGGCGCATCACACCGTTTCCGGTTGCCCGATGCGGGTGGGCGATCTGCTGGGAACAGGCACCATCTCCGGGCCGACCCCCGACCAGACCGGAGCATTGCTGGAGATGACGCAGGGCGGCCACATCCCTGTGACGGTCAATGGTCAGCCACGCATCTTCATCGAGGACGGCGACGACATTGCGCTTTACGGATATGCCGAGGGTGACGGCTATCGCATCGGCTTTGGTTCCTGCACGGGGAGGATCCTTCCTGCGCAGGAATGAAAGGCATGGCTTTGGCCGCTGGTGCTATTGTCCGTCGCGCAGCGCACCGACCGACCAGAACAGCGTCTCGCCCGAACTGTCGTCCACACCGTCATTGTCCGTCACGAGCCAGCCTGTACCCTCGGCATCGATGGCTAAGCCCTCGACCTTGTCGACGACATAACCGTTCAGCGCCTTCAGGTCCGGGATCAGGTCGCGCACCTCTTCCTTGGTCACGATAGGAAGCGCTTCACCCAGCGGCACCGGAGACAGATCCGTCAGCGGAACACGATAAAGCTTTTTCACCTTGGCGGCCGTGCCGATCAGGTTGTCGCGCTCGATGACATAAGCCCAGTCCCCGTCGATGGTCAGTTCGGACAATCCCATCCACCCGTCGCCCGCATCCTCCAGCGGATAGGCGACCGCACCCCATTCCTCGGTATCAAGGTCATAGGACAGCAGCTTGACCTGACCCCGAGGATCGTCACCCCATTCGCGCTGCACGGCCATCCACAGCCGGTTGTCCAGCCGGGCGATGCCCTCCATCCCGAAGCGGGTTTCATGCGCCAGAAGCTCGGCGGGCAAGGCGATCTCGTCCCGGATCTCGCCACCGGCATCGACATGATAGATCGCATGCGGGATCAGCCTGTCGCTGCGCCCTTCCGATGCCAGCCAGAAGCCGTTCTCACCATCCGGCGTGATGCCCTCCAGGTCCAGCTTTTGTGCCGGATGCCCGTCGCGCGTGACGACCGTCTTGGCAATGATGCGCGCGGGTGCCTGCGTCGCGTCGATCGTGTAGATCGCCGGCTGGTTGCCATAAACGCTGTCAGAAACGGCATAAAGTCGGCCCGGCTCTTCTCCGGCGGCCAGACCGGACAAGGCCCCCCACCCGATCAGCGTTTCCGATCCGGCCGAGGTCAGCATCGGATAGGCAGGCGCATTCTGGCCGCCTTCGAACAGCATGACATGGGCGCGTGCGCCGCCCTCCTCGCCCAGATCCGCCTCGTTGGCCGTGACCAGCAGGTTCCGCGCCGGAATGGCCACCATTCCCTCCGGGCTGATGCCCGAGGGCAGCAACTGCGTCAGTCGTGGGGCCGACAGGTCCGAAAGGTCGTAAACGCCGATGATCGAGGCACGCTCGGCGGCAACAAAGGCATAAGGGGTGCCGCCGAACGTGGCGACCTCGATCGACTCCGGCTCGACCCCCTTGGCGTCCGAGCGCTTGTCGGGATAATGGCCCGCCTCGATCACCGCATGCTCAAAGGAAATACCGGAATCATAGACGATCGTGCCGTCGCGGTGAAAGATCGTCCACCCGCGCGAACCACCCTCGTAATCGCCCTCGTTCGCCGTGGCAAAGTGGTCCGCATCGATCCACTTGACGCCATCCGGCTCTCGCCGGACATCCGCGAGCGTTCCGTCAAAGGACAGTGCCCCATTGTCCTGGGTGTCGATGCCCTCCAGGCTGACGCTGCCCGCGCTGAAGTGAGAAGCAACCGTGCCATCGGCACCGATCACCACGATGTGGTTGTTTTCCTGCAGCGTGACGACGATCTCGCCCGCTTTGTTGATGTCCACATATTCAGGTTCGGGATCGTCGGTCCCGATATCGGCCAGACCTGCAAGGTCGATCCTCTGCTGGCTCTCGCAGTCGATCTTTCCCTCCGTCACAGGCAGCTTGATAACATATCCGGCAGGCATCTGCGGCAGAACGCCGTCGTTCAGATCCTCGTCCCGCTGGTTCTCGATCGCGACGGCGAGAAAGCTTCCATCCTTGGCGCGGGCAACCGAGTCCGGCTGTCCGCCCAGGTCGCAGGATGTCAGGACCTGTCGTGTATCCAGATCCAGAACACGCATCTGGCCCGAAGGATCGGTGAAGGATTTCGAGGTGTCCACGCCGACAAAGACCCGGTTGCCGATGATGACGGCTGTTGTCGGCTCTCCGTCCATGGCCACATTGCCCAACGGCTTGGGGGCCTTGGCATCGGTGATGTCCAGAAAGCCCAATACGCCCAGAGGGCTGTCAGAATAGACGAGGATATTTCCGTCCTCGGAGGCCGAGATGATCTCGGCCGAGGTGGGACGGGTCCGATCTTCGCCATCGGCCATGTTGTCAGGCGTTGCGAAAGAGGCGGTGCGGTTGAAGATCGTTTCGGACAGGGCCGGCATCCCGGTCGCCAGCGCAAAGGCAGAGGTAAGAAGAGCAAGCGTCCGCACGGTGGTATTCCCGAAATGTTTTCCTTCGGCACCTGTGTCGTGCTTGCGCAAAACTGGCGTGACGCGTGCATGACGGTTGAATGACGGTAGCGCTGCAGCAGGCAGGGTCGCCAGGGACGGTGGGTCATATCGGCGGAAACTTGGTCCAATCGTGACACGAACCACGGCACAGGACTTTCAAGAATGTGCGGTTTATCCCTCTGCAGATCACGGTCAGTGATCCAGGCACTTATCCTGTTGAAAAGATGGCCTGCTACCAACAATGCGTTGGGAGGAGCAGTCAAGAAATGCCGATTTCGGCAGCAACAGATCGGTCTGCCCCAGCGAGGAAGGGGCGCTGGCGGTCTCTCGGAGGATCGATCAGAACCGTTCCGCCACCTCAGGACACCGGATGGTCTTCAGAAACCGGACTGGCTGACAAAGGCGGGCTGCTGCGCGGACAATGCGATGGAAGCATGACGGATCGCCTCCGCCGGCTTGACGGTTTCCGCAGGCTCCAGCATGTCCCTCAGCATTTTCCGGGCGCGTGAAACGCGGCTTTTGACCGTTCCCACATCGACCTGCAGGATTTCGGCAGTGTCGGTATAGCTTTCGCCGAGCACGCCCACCAGCACGATGGCCTCGCGGTAATGAACGGGCAACTGATCCAGGGCGTGCCGCATCTCCTTGGCACGGATGTGCCATTCCTGCGTGGCTTGGGTGGACTGCCCGAGCGAAACGCAGTCAGCGCCTCCTGTCGGCTCGCGCACCGCGCGCTTGCGGTTGGTGTAGAAGCGATTGCGCATGATGGTGAACAGCCACGCGCGCATGTAGGTGCCCTTCTGGTAACGGTCCGCCTTGTCGATCGCGCGGACAAGAGTTTCCTGAGTCAGATCATCGGCTTCCGTAGGATTCCCGCACAAGGATTGCGCATAGGCGCGCAGCGCGCGGATATGATCGAGCAATTCGTCTGACATGGTGGGGTTCCCGTCGGTTGGTCTGCCGCACGGAACGCAACCTGCACGCTAGCCGTTCCCTCGCCCCCGTTTTGACAGCAAGAATCCGCGCGCGGTGGTCCTTTGCCACCGCGACTGCCACGGACCTGATCATCGCAGGCCTGTCCGGTCCCTCAGCGCATCGTGCCGTCGGGATTCAGATCAACCCACGCACCCTGTTCGGCTGAAACATAGATCGCCTCCAGCAGGCGCATGTCCCGCAGGCCCATCTCGGCGGGGGTCAGGATGTCGATCCCGTCACGGACCGCCTTGCTGAAGTGATCGATCTGGCCGGTGAACTGCTGCTCGGACGGACCCGAAGGTGTCGGCATCTCCTGCCCTTCGGCCGTGGTCAATGTCAGCCGGTTGCCCGAATATTCCGTTGCCGGGTCCAGTACGGCCACTGCATCCGATCCCCAAAGGTCGATCCGCTTCTTGCTGGCGATGTATCCAGACGAGATGTTGGCCCGACGGCCGGAAGGAAAAACCAGTTGCACCTGACCGATCGCCTCGACCTGCCCGAAACGGCCATCCTCGGTGTCGGGCGAAAAGGTGGTGGCGATCAGGCGCTCGGGCACCTCGTCCAGCAGCCAGATCAGGCCGTTCAACGAATAGATCCCGATATCCATCAGCGACCCTCCGCCCGCAAGGTCGCGCACCATGCGCCAATGGTCGCGCTCGACCGAGGGATCCAGCGGGCGGTGATGGTCCGACGTGGCGTACCAGATGTCGCCCAGTTCCCCCTTCTGCACCATCTCCTTGAGGGCCGTGTTGTTCGGCTCGAAATGGGCGCGATAAGCGATCATGATCTTGCGGTCCGCCGCGCGTGCCGCATCCATCATCCGCTGCGCCGCAGCCGAATTGTGGGCAAAGGGCTTTTCGCACAACACATGCTTGCCAGCCTCCAAGGCGGTGATGACATTTTCCTCGTGAATCGCGTTCGGGGTGATGACATAAACGATGTCGATCGACGGGTCGTCGGCCAGCCCCTCCATTCCATAATCCTGGATGGCATCTTCGGGCACATTCCACGCCGCGCCCACCGCCAACGCCTTGTCACGATTGCCCGAGATCAGGCCGGTCAACCTAGCCTCGGATGCCTGTCCGATGGCGGGAATGGCATAGTTCTGCGCGAAATGGCCCAATCCGCAAACGGCCCAGCCCAACTGCCGTTCAAGCGGGGTGGGTCGGGTCGCAGCATCCAGTTCAGGCTCGGGGCGGCCTGCCGGCTGGCGTTCCAGCGGGTCGGCGGGCGGTGTCTGCCCCGTGCCGATGGCACGTCCCGCCGTTTCGGCCAGCGCCCCCGCTCCGCCCATTCCAAGGGTCAGCGTACCTGCGCCGAATCCGATGGCCGAATTGCGCAGGAAGCCCCGGCGCGAGAACTGTGGCATGTCGTTCATGGAAAGGTCCGATCTGTCACCCAGGGACAGAAGGAACAGCCAGTCGGGGACAAGGTTCCAGAACACGGCCCCGCGCCCTATGGTCCGTTGGGCGCGCGGGTATCATGAGAACTGGAGACTCAGGCCTCGTCGGCCCGGGCCAGAACCTCGTCGGCCAGTGCCCGATAGGCGCCTGCGATTGCGCTTTTCGTTGCTGTCGCCGTAACGGGTGCCCGATGGACGCCCATACGTTCAACCTCGGAAGCCGAAGGGATCTGAGCGGCCAGAAAGCGCTTGGGATGGGCTTGGCGCATTTCGGCCATCGTCTGGCCGTGCAGGGACTTGACTGACTGCACCATCGAGAAAAAGGCCGAGATGCGCTTGGGCGACAGGTCATTTTCGCGGAAAAAGTCCTGCAACTGCTCGAATGTACGCTGCGACAGCGTCGTGGGGATCACCGGCACCACCACCACGTCCGAAGCCCGGAACACGTTCTCCGACAGTGCCGAAATGTTCGGCGGGCAGTCCAGCAGGATGATGTCGTAATCCGCCTTGACGGCAGCCAGAGTTTTTTTCAACCGGGACTGGTTGTCCCGCATGCGGGACAGAAAGACGTCGAAGTCCCGAAAGGACATGTTCGCCGGCAGGATGTCCAGATTGTCGTAATCGCTGCCCCGGATCGCCTTGATCAGCTTCTGGTCGTCCTCGAAAAAGCTGGCCTCGGTCAGCTTTTTTGACGGCTTGACCCTGAAATAGAAGCTCGAGGCCCCTTGGGGGTCCAGATCACACAACAGCACCCGTAGCCCGGCCAAGGACAGTGCATGCGCCAGATTGACCGCCGTGGCGGTTTTGCCGACGCCGCCCTTGTTCGAATAGCAGGCAATGATCTTCATCCTCGCTCCTTCCCTGCATGGAAAAGGTCACGGAACGCTTGCCGGGTCTGCTTGGCCTGAAAATGTGCAAGGTTGCCCATCACCCTCGCCCGCTCCTCGGCCTGACGCTGATGCAAGACCGCGATCAGCGCACCCACGCTCTGTGCCAGTTCCACATTTGGCCCTGACCGGTCCTGCTCGTGCATCACAAGAACCTGTTGCAGCTTGGATTGCTGCACCGAGTAGTCGTTGTAAAGACCCAGATTGTCCTGCAACCGCTTCAAGGGCTTGATCAGCCTGCGAATCCTGTCATCGGGGAACAAGGGGGCAAAGAACTCCATGAGGTAGCGCAGCTTCTTGCCATGGATGCGCAATTCGTGAACCTCGTGGTCGGGTGTATCGGCATTCAGGGTTTGCGCGATCCGCCCGATCTTGCGATACCGCTTCCAGATCAGTCGGCAGGCAAGGTCATGGGTGAGGCGATCGGCATCCGGGCCGCGGGCAATCCGGCTGCGTCCACGGAAAAGGTCCTCCAGATCCGCCATCTCCTGACGATAGGCCTTGCTGCGCAAATGCTGCGCCAATCGCTTTTGCGCAACGCCTCGCTCCTCGGCAAAGATGGCGAACAGACGATCCAGCCCGCCATGCAGGCTCTCTGGCAGCCGTTGTTCAAAATGCCGCCTTTCCATCAGGGAAACATCCAGATCGCGCACGGGCCCGGTCGGCTTCATCAGCGCGGCGAACCGTGTCTTGAACTCTGATGTCCGGTCGTTCGAAAAGACGCCCTTGAAAAGGCTGACGACTGACCGGATCTTGCGCAGTGCGACCCGGTAGCCGTGCAGGAATTCAGGATCGATGTCCGCGATCGCTCCGGCCTCGTACTGGCGCACGACCGGCAAATGGGCCGTGATGATTCGGGTGGCCACATCGAAAACCGGCTCGTCCGGCCTGATCGGCACCTTGGGCTTTCCCAGGAAGGGCGGGCGCTCGGGAAACAGCCGTGCATGAAGATCCACCTGTGCCAGAGCCATGCCCCCTTGGGCGATCAGCGTGCTGCGCAGACGCGCTGCTGCCTTGTCATAGCCGCGCATCTTGTGCAGCGTCACCAGCGCCACGCGGTCTGCACCCTCGACCTCCAGTGTCTGCACACTTGCTCTTACACGGGTTTTTCCCTCGCCGTCGATCAGCGCCAGCTCGGACCGCTGACCGCGCCCGCCGCCCAGTTTCGTCAAACCCCGCAGCTCACCCACTTGCACACCAAGTAGGCCAGCGGCCGCAGTGGTCAGCCCATTTGGGCTCTCGACCGGCTGCGACAGGACAGCCCCCTGGGGCAGCCAAAGGTCGATCCTGTCATCGTATCCGATCATCAGGGTATGATCACCACGGAACTGCTGATCGAACGTGTCGTGGAACGTGAGTGCGGCCTGATCCTGTTCTCTTGTCAGGACCGCTTTCAGATTACCGAGCGGTGACTGCTGCAAGGCATCGATGGACGCGGCAGGCAGGACAAGGCAGGCATCATCATTTACGCTCATGAAGTCTCTTTCTTTTGTTCCGGCAGGGAGCCTGCAGGCGCTCCAGGCACATCGCCGGCCTCCGGCAATCGTTCCCGACGGTTCTGCAGTGAGACGAAAACGTGAGGGTTGCCTTGTCCAGATCACCGCTTTCGTTTTGACCGAGCAATCCGCCGTCATTGCCCTTGGGAACAAGGCACATGCGGAGCCCTGTGGCACAACTGGCCGAACCAGAAACGGGCTGGGTATACTCCTTCTGCCGGCGGCAAGCGAACCAAGCCTGCCCGCTGCCCCTTTCTGCCATTGATGCAATCAACAGGAACAAGGAGATGCTTTACAAGGACAGTTCATGCAGTGGCGACGTCTTCATCATGCCAGACTATGTCATTCCGCATCCGGTACGGCAGGGGGTGCGGGATCGGCCTTTTGATTCGCGCCGCCCAAGTGAGGAGGCAGGCTCCTTTTGCAGCCCGCCGCTCTTCTCGCGTCCCGGAAAAAGACGGTCTAGCTGATGATGAAGCCGCACTTCTGCAGCCTTGGCATGAGGAGCGCCGTTCGAACCACGGACAATCGGAGGCACAGGTGGACATGGCCCTGCCTCCGGTACGCTTGTGATGGTCAGATCGTAGGCGCGCTGATCATCGAGACGACTGCGATGCAGCCAAGGACCAGGATCCCCACGCTCGCGATGTCCCGCGTCATCCTCCATGTGACTTCGCGCGGCGAGGGCCGCCAGGGCGATAACGCAATGGGGTCCACGCCCAAGGCCTTTCGGACCTGATCGGGCGTGCGCAGCACGGGGCGGAGCAGTTCCAACAGGAAAGCGACCGCCAGCGCCGCCCCAAGGCTTCCGACAAGCCCCATCAACACGACACGCTTGCGGCCCGAGTCGATCGGATACTCCGGACGGACTGCAGGCTCGAGCACGACCATCCGCTCGCCATGATCGTTGGCCACCAAGCGCTGGTCCAACTGGGCGCGGGAAAGCCGCTCGGCAATGGCCGTCTGCGTGATCTGCAGCTCCGATATCTCTCGAGTGAAGTCATCCAGGTCCGCCGTCACTCTCGGGATGGCGGCAATCGCCGCCTCGATCTGCGGCAGCCTCCGTTCCACGGCCATGCGGTCAGCATTCAGCGCAGCCTCCTGCTCCTGGATCAGGGTGATCTGGCGCAGGACGCCGGGGGCCAGCTGTTGCTGGTCCCCTTGGCGAAGGTTGTCGATCAGGCTTTCCAAGCGCTGGATTTCGGGATGGCCTGGAGACAGGGTGCGGCGGGCCTGCGCCAGATCGACCTCGAGCGTACGCAGTTGCTGGGGGACCGAAGGCGATCCGGCGACGCCTGTTCCAACCTCGAGAGCAAGGCGCTCGCGCTCCAGGGCCTGCAGGCTGCGGATCAGTTCGGCCCGCTGGCCTTCCAGCCGGCTTTGTTCACCGGCCAAGGTTTCGGCCGTGCCGGGAAGATAGTCCGGATGATCACTGCGGAAGGCCGTCATCCTCGCCTGTACTTCCGAAATGGCCGCACTGACACGTGCGTCTTCCTGACGAAGCGTATCGATCAGATCGGCCAGCCGCTGCGTCCGGGTGGTCTGGTCGCTTGTCAGGATCTGGTCCGCCATGTGGTTGGCCAGATTGGCCGCATCAGCCGCCCGCCCCGTCCGCACCGAGATCAGCATTGCCGACAGCCCCCCCTCCATTCCGGGAGTGACGCCCGCCGCAGGGATGAACTCGATCCGCACGTTCTGACGGAAAAGCGCGATCTGCTCGTCCTCGTTCAGTTCTGACGCATCATCGTAAAGGCCGAAAAGATCGATGATGGACAAAACATTGCTGCGCGCCATCAGGCGCTGCTCGATCAGGCGCAGCCGGCTTGCAGTGCCCGCGGCGGCATCCGTTCCCAGACCACCCGACAACAGGGTGGGCTCGATCTGGACAACGGTGACCGCCTCGTAGGCGCGTGGCAGCGACATGGCATAGCTGAGCGCGGCATAGATTCCTCCGACGAGGATCAGCGCCATGATCGGGCCGCGGCGCCGAATCATACCAAAGAGTTCCTTCAGGCCAACAATCGGTCCCATTCAAACCTCTGCATCAAGCAGGAAAAGGCCCAGGATCGGGCATGCTTCACCAATCCGCGCCTCCGACGCGCGCAGGTCACTGGCCCGATCTGACCGGCCATCGACGGCCAGCAGAACCGCCTGCACCATCGGCAGCGAGGCCAAGCCGGCGTCGCCGCTCAGCATGGCGGGAAGGTGAAAGATCGTGATGTCGGGCGACAAGCGGGACAAGCTGCTTGCCAGCCGCGCCTGGAAGGTTTCGTTCAACAGCAGCGTCGCCGCCTGCGCGGGTGCAGCGGCCACGGTCAGCAGCGCAAGCTGATCCGACAAGCGCCACCCCGGCAGTTGCAGCGCCCCGTCTGGATCGGACGCGACCGCCTCGGCCTGTCGGCCCGCCGCACCCAGTCTGTTCAGGATCGGCTGATGCGCGATGTCGAGATCGACCAGAACGACACGGCGCGACAGGCGCCGCGCCTCGGACAGGGCCAGGTTCAGCGCCGTCAGCGGTCCTGCCCTTCCCGTCCGGGCCTGCGTCACACCGATCCTGTTCCAGCCGCGCGTGGACGTCGCGGCAAGAATGCGCGTGCGCAGGAGGTCATAGCCTTCGACCGAGACAGCGGTGTTCTGGCCATCCGCTATCATTCTGCGCCGCGCCTTGTCCTTGGGCAGCGCCAGTTCGCCCAGCTTTGACCAATATCGCTGCGCGGCATCCTGGCCACTGGAGTTGCCGCCGTCCATTTCCAAGCCTCGTTTCAATCCCGATGACAGAATCATAGCATGATGTTAGCGGGATTGTATGGTGGAAGTGAAAATGTCAGACAAATACAAATCCCGTTCTGAGCACGAGCAGATACATGACGTTGCGGCCGTTGTCATCGGCCGGAACGAAGGGGCGCGACTGGAGGCCGGCTTGACCGCGCTCATGCGACAGGTCGCAAGGATCGTTTATGTTGATTCGGGTTCTACCGACGGCAGTGTCGAATTTGCCCGTGATGCGGGAATACAGGTCCTTCAGTTAGAGATGTCCCTGCCGTTCACGGCGGCGCGCGCGCGCAATGCAGGCCTGAGGGCGCTTGCCGACAACCCGCCCGCCTTTGTGCAGTTCATCGATGGCGATTGCATCCTGCAGCCCGAATGGCTTCCCGCCGGGGTCGCGGCACTGGAGGCGGATCCCCGACTGGCGGCCGTTGCCGGGCGGCGACGCGAAATGTTTCCCGAACGCTCGGTCTACAACCGGCTTTGCGACGCTGAATGGGACACGCCTACAGGCCCGGCACGTGCCGTGGGCGGGGACATGCTGATTCGCTACACGGCCATTGCTGCCGCCCAAGGGTTTCGCGACAGCCTGATTGCCGGAGAAGAGCCCGAAATGTGCGTGCGGCTGCGTGCCTTGGGGTGGAGCATCCGGCGGCTGCCGTGCGAGATGACCCTCCACGATGCCAACATGACGCGCTTTGGCCAGTGGTGGCGCCGCACACGCCGCGCCGGACATGCCTTTGCCGAAGGGGCAGCCCTGCACGGCCGCCCGCCCGAGCGGCATTGGCGAGCCGAAACCCGCCGCGCCCTGCTGTGGGGGGCGGTTATGCCGGCAACGGCCATTCTGGGCGCGCTCCTGCACCCCGCCGCCCTGCTGCTGCTGTTGGCTTATCCTGCTCAACTGCTGCGCCTGACGCCTCGCCTGGGCCTGACGCGTGCGGCCTTCTCCATTCTCGGAAAATTTCCCGAGGCCCTCGGGGCACTGGAATATCATCTCCATCGCCTGTCCCGTCGGCAGACCAGCCTGATCGAATACAAATGAACCATTCAATCTTCAGCGTCATCCTGCCCGCCCATCAGGAAGAGCATCATATTTTGAACTGCCTGAATGCCTTGTGCAGCCAAGACCTTGTTCCTGATGTCCGGCACGAGGTGATCGTGGTGGCCAATGGGTGCACAGATGCGACGGCGCAACTGGCACGCGGCTGCGCCGCGGATTTTGCGGCAGCCGGATGGGACTTTCAGGTTCTGGAAACCCCCGTCGGCAACAAGATCAACGCGCTGAACATGGGCGACGAAGCCGCCGCAGGCGATATTCGTCTGTATCTGGATGCCGACATCGTTGTCGGACCAGGTATGGTGACGGCGCTTTATCAGACCTTGAACGGATCTGGGGCCCGCTATGCGGGGGCGCGCCTCGTTGTTCCCCAGCCCGTCAGCCGCATCTCGGCCGCTTATGCGCGGTTCTGGCAACGGCTGCCCTTTGTCCGAACAGGCGTGACCGGCGCCGGGTTGTTTGCCGTCAATGCCGAAGGACGGGCACGTTGGTCGCGTTTTCCGGATATCATTTCGGATGACGGGTTCGCTCGGCTGAACTTTGCGCCTCATGAAAGGCAGCGCGTGGACGTGCCCTATCTGTGGCCGATCACCGAAGGCTTTCGCCCCCTTGTCCGCGTTCGCAGACGGCAGGATGCCGGGAACGCCGAGCTAGCACGGCGGTTTCCCGCTCTTTTCAAGAACGTAGATGGCGACAGGCCGCCTATGAAGCAGGCTCTGCGTCTCGGAATGATAGACCCGACAGGTTTTCTCGCCTATGCCGCAGTTGCCCTTGGTGTGCGGATTGGACCTCCGTCGCAAGGGTGGGATCGAAACCGCTGATTCGAACGCAGCGTTCTTCGAATCACGGGAGAGATATGCCTCGGCACATCTTCTCAATCTAAAGTTGATAGATAAAATTTTAATTAAACCTCCAAGACGAAAAGTGCGCTGGAAACACCCTATTTTTAGATAGGTTGTGTGTAAAAGTTTAATCTTTATAGACATTAAGCGTGGATGCCCGGCGATGGTCCTGCCGGCTCATATGGTTAAATTTTTAATTGGTTCGCTGTGGACGCTGTCCGGGGTGTTTGATGGTACACGAAAACGATGCCCATGGCATGCTGCAGACGTCAGTTGTGCCACCGGGTTTTGGCGCCGATCTTTCCAATCTTTACGGACGAGGCGGCAAGCGCACTCTGGACACTGTCCTGATTCTGATGGCGCTGCCCTTCATTCTGCCCATCATGCTGCTTGTGCTTTTTGCAGTCATGTTGGACGGCCATTCGCCGTTCTATACGCAGAAGCGCTTGGGAAGCGGCTGGCGCGAATTCCGGCTGTTCAAGTTTCGCACAATGAAACCCGATGCAGACGCATTGCTTGCGGCGCATCTGGCCAGCGACCCTGCCGCACGCGAAGAATGGGATCGCGATCAGAAGCTGCGCCGCGATCCGCGCATCACTAAGGTGGGGCGTATCTTGCGCAAGACCTCGCTTGATGAACTGCCGCAGTTGCTGAACGTCCTCACCGGTGACATGAGCCTTGTCGGCCCGCGTCCCATGCTGCCCGAGCAGCGGACTATGTATCCTGGGGTCTATTACGCCGCGCACCGTCCCGGTCTGACTGGCCTTTGGCAGGTGTCCGAGCGGAACTTCACGACCTTTGCTGCCCGCGCCACCTATGATGAGCAGTATTCCCGTGAATTCGGCCTGCTCCAGGACCTGTCAACGATCATGCGGACCTTCAAGGTTGTGGTACGCTGCACCGGATGCTAGGTTGTCATAGCATTCAGCCGCGCGGCTGAATGCTGCCGTGGCGATCGACAGGATAATCATTGCTGAAAAACCGCCGCCGACATAGCCATAAAGGAAGGCGGAGAGGATGCTGAAGTCCATCATGATCAGCGCCAGCATCGCGAGGATGCTGACGAGGACGGACACCGCTACCATTCTCACAATCATCAGATGAACGCCTTTCTGCCTTTATCATGACAGGTTTTGTTACGAATTGCAAAACCGCATCGATAGATCTGTCACCTATCGGCAACAATCGTCTCATGCGGTCGCGATGAACACCCGGATCAGCCTTGACACATTGCCTGATAATGTGCCGGACCTTTCCGTCGGCTATGTCGTCAACACATATCCTCGTCCTTCACAAACCTTTATTCGCCGTGAGATTCAAGCGCTGGAAGGGTTGGGCGTCGCCGTAACCCGCTTTGCCATGCGCCGGGATGCCCAGCCTGTGACCTCTGATGAGGATCGGGCCGAGGAAGTAGCAACCACTTATATCTTGGAAGACGGGGCTGTTCGTCTTGCGACCGCACTGATTCGCGCCTGCCTGAGCCGTCCCCGTGCGCTTCTTGCCGCGTTGCGCGCGGGACGTCGGGGGGGCGAAGGCCGAGGGGCCCTGCGTCACTTGATCTATCTGGCCGAGGCGGCAGTGCTGGCCCGGCGTTGTCAGGACTTGGGCCTGCGGCATCTGCACGCTCATTTCGGCACGAACTCTGTCGATGTCGTCCGGTATGTTCATATGTTGGGTGGGCCGGGTTACAGCTTCACCGTGCATGGGCCAGAGGAATTCGACGCAACCCATGCGCTTTCCCTTGACGACAAGATCACCGAGGCCCGTTTTGCGGTGGCAGTCAGCACCTTTGGCCGCAGCCAGTTGGCACGCTGGACGCCATTCGCCCAGTGGGACCGCCTGCAGGTGGTCCATTGCGGCATCGATCCGGACAGGTTCGCCGTGCCCTTTCCCATGCCCGCAGGGCCGGGACCGAATCTTCCGTTGCGGCTGGTCAGCATCGGCCGCTTTGCCGAGCAGAAGGGCCAGATGCTGCTGATCGAAGCCATGGCCCGCTGCTCCGCCCCTGTACACCTGACACTTGTGGGCGATGGCCCTTTGGCCCCTGCCCTGCGTGCCGCCATTGCACAGCACCGCCTGACGGACCGGATCGACCTTCCGGGCTGGAAGGACGAAGCCGGCGTTCGCGCGGCCTTGGCCGAGGCGCATGTCATGGTGTTGCCCAGCTTTGCCGAGGGCCTGCCGGTGGCGCTGATGGAGGCCATGGCCGCCGGCCGCCCGTCCATCACGACCTATATTGCCGGCATTCCCGAACTGATGATCGATGGGCACACCGGATGGTTGGTCCCGGCTGGCGATGCAGACGCTCTTGCGCAGGCTCTCGACCATGCCGCCGCCACGCCACCTGCAGCCCTAGGCCAGATGGGTCTGGCCGCGCGCGAGCGTGTCTTGGCCCGCCATGACATCCGGGCCGAAGCGGCCAAGCTTGCCGCCCTGTTTCACGCTTATCAGCATCACTGAGACAAAGATCCCTTCCTTCTGAAACCAGGCGCCTTCCAATCGCTCGCCGCAAAGGGTCAGGGCAAAGCGGGTGGGGGACAAGGACACGCTGACATCACGATGATCCAGCCACAGACGCGTCAGCGGAAACTGCGCCTTGAAGGCGGCCTCCTTGACGCTGAAAATCAGCTTGGCTGCCAGAAAGCCCGGCAGCACGCCGTTATCAGCATCTCCGGGCGCCCTGACCAAATCTGCAAGATCCGGTTCCAAAGGGATAGCGGGCTCCAGATCCAGGCCCAATGACGCCCAGTCTGTTGTTCGTGCAGCCAACGCTGCAGCCATGCCGCCGCCATGGCTGATGCTGCCGCACACGCCTGAGGGCCAGACAGGCGCACGGTCCGGACCCATTGGCAGCGCGCAGGGGGACAGTCCTGCCTCCTGCAGCGCGGCACGGGCGGCAGCTCGCCCCACCGCGAATTCACGGCGACGGGCAGGAATGGCGCGCGTCATCGCCACCTCCTCCGAGGGCGCAAGGCCTTCGGGCGGACCCTTCATCGATCGAAAGCCCATGCCGGTCGTCCGTGGAAGGACGGCCCGGAGGGCCTCTGCGATCACTGCCCCTGCGGGCGCATCCGAGCCCGCAACGCACGTCGCGCCGCCATCATGTCATTTGCCGCAGCAGGTGCAGGCGTATCCGCAGGCACAGGCGGGGGTGGCGCTGCAACAACAGGCCGCGCCCCGGCCAGATGGGCCGCCAGATTGCTCAGGACAGGAAAGCGGAAAATGTCCGTGATGGAACTGCGCGCCAGCCCCAGCTCGTCCCGGATGCTGCGATGCAACTGCACCGCCAGCAGCGAATGCCCCCCAAGATCAAAGAAGTTGTCGCCCGGCTGTACCGAGGAAAGGCCAAGGATGCGGGCCATCAGCTGGCCGATTCGCTCCTGCAGGTCCTCAGGATCCCCTCCCTGTATCGGTGCCTCTATGGGCGCCGATGCGGGACGCGGCGCGGGCACGACTGCCAACGCTGCGGGCGCCGGCGGCTCCATCGTGGCCAAGGTCTTGCGGTCGATCTTGCGGTTTGGCGTAAGCGGCATGGTGGGCAGGACATGGATGCGCAACGGCACCATGAAGTCCGGCAGATCACGCGCCAGTGCTGCGCGCAGCGCCACGGGATCCAGTCCTGCATCACCCGTGACGAAACCGATCATCTGCCGCTCACCCGAAGCTTCGGCGCGGGCAACAACGGCCACCTCGCGGATGCCGGGCAGCCGGGCCAGCCGTGCCTCGATCTCGCCCAGTTCGATCCGGTAACCGCGCAGCTTGACCTGCTGATCGACGCGCCCCAGGAAACGCAACCGTCCCCCACTGTCGCGCCGGCACAGGTCCCCCGTGCGATAAAGCCGTCCTTCGGGCGTTTGCGGGAAAGCGGCCTCTGTCTGCTGCGCACGGTTCCAGTAGCCGCGCGTCACACCTGCCCCACCAATCCACAACTCGCCTGCGACACCATCGGCGACCGGTTGCCCGGCAGGGTCGCGCAGTTCCAGCGTGGTACGGGCGATGGGATCGCCCAGCCAGACATCATCGCCCTCCTGCCCCAGATCGGCGACGGCCGACCAGATCGTGGTTTCGGTGGGACCGTACATGTTCATGATCCGCGCCCGCGTGGCCTTTCGCAGATCGGCCAACAAGCCGGGGCTCAGCGCCTCGCCGCCCAGCGCGATCAGTTGCAGGCCCGACAGGGCCTCGAGCGAGGCCGGATCTTCCAGCAGCAATCGCGCCATGGACGGCGTCGCCTGAAGATGCGTGACGCCATGGCGACGGATCTGGGCCGCGATGCCGTAATCGGCGTCCTCGGTCGCGGCCGGGTTGATCCGGTCGTGCAACTGCACCAGCCGGTGCAGCCCTTCCATGACCGTATCGGCGGCGATGCCATAGTCGATCAGGCACGCGATCTCGGTCACCCCGATCTCGCCCAAGCGCGCGGCTTGGCGGGCGGCATCCTCCACCGTGCCGAACAGGCCCGACTCGTTGAAATAACGCAGGAAGGCGAAGTCGAGGATGCCCTCCATCTCATCCGCGGACAGGGAGGACAGGTCGAGCGCCATGGGGTCGGACACGCCGGCGGGCTTCTTGAAGGCCGGGAAGGCCCAGGCATATTGCTTGACCAGCGCGGCCGCCGCGCGAAGATAATCCTTCATCGGGCCGCGCGCCGTTTCCATGGACGCTTCGCGGGTGTCCGCAAGATAGCTGTGCAGCATCAGCGTCACGGTAAAGTCTGCCGGATCATGGCCCGCCTCGCGCAGGGCTCCATGATATTCGGGAATTCGCGCGGCGATGTCGTCGATGCTCTGGCCCAGAAGATGGGTCAGCACATGGGCACCCAGGCGTCCGGCCTCGCGCCAGGTTTCCGGATTGCCGGCGGTCGTGACCCAGATGGGCAATTCGGCCGACACGGGACGCGGCTGGGTGACCAGCGCGAAGGGCGTGCCATCGACACGCGGGAACTCCACCGCCTCGCCACGCCACAGGCGGCGCAGCTGGTCGATCGTCTGGATCATCGCGCGCTTGTTCTGCGGTGGCGCGTTTTCCGGGCGCAACACGAAGTCGTCTGGCTGCCAGCCCGAGGCGATGGCAATGCCGGCCCGGCCATTGGTCAGGTTGTCGATGACCGACCATTCCTCGGCAATGCGGGCAGGGTGATGCAACGGCGCCACGCACGAGCCGGCGCGTACGCCGATGTTGCGGGTGACGGCTGCCACGGCCGCACCAGTGACCGAAGGGTTCGGGTAGGGACCGCCGAAGGCATGGAAATGCCGCTCGGGCGTCCAGACGGCGGCAAAGCCGTGGCTGTCCGCCAGCTTCGCCCCTTCCAGCAACAGCTCGTATTTGCGCGGACCGGCACCCTCGTCGTTGCCCCAATAGAACAGCGACATTTCCATGCCCTGACGTGGCCCGTTTCCTTGGGCAGCGGTTTCACCGCCGCCCAGCAGGTCCCCTGCGATCACCACCTCCCAGCCCCGCGTCAGGGTCCAGAAGATCTCGAGGACCGAGATGTCAAAAGAAAGGCTGGTGACCGCCAGCCAGGTTCCCGGCCGATCGGGGGCGATGGCCTCATCCATGCCGGCAAAGAAGTTGATGACGTTGCGATGCTCGACCATGACGCCCTTGGGGGTGCCGGTCGAACCCGAGGTGTAAATCAGGTAGGCCAGATCGCTGCCCTGCGCCGGAACGGGATCGGCACCCGGTCCGCCGGCGTCCAAGGTCAGGACCTGCGCGTCGTGCTGCGGCAGACGCGCAACCATGTCGGGGGCGGCCAGAACCACGCGGGCGCCGCTGTCCGACAAGTAATGGGCCAGCCGTTCCGCGGGATAAGCCGGATCCAGCGGGATATAAGCCCCTCCGGCCTTGAGGATCGCCAGCGCGCCGATCACCAGCCCGAGGCCGCGGGGCGCAAACAGGCCCACGGGGCTGCCGGGTCCCACCCCCGCTGCCGCCAGTTGGCGGGCCAGATCCGTGGCCCTCTGGTCCAGTTGCCGATAACTCAGCTTGTTGTTGCGAAAGATCAGGGCGGTGGCGTCGGGCCGCTGGCTGACCTGCCGGTCAAAGGCCTGCACAATCGTTTCTGGCCCGCCCTCGGTTCCGTTGGCGTTGCGCGCAACCTGAGGGGCGCGACCCCCACCCACGGTTTGTGCCTGGGCAAGGAACGTGGCGGGATCGGCGGCCGCCAGCGCTTCGGCCACACCGGCAATGGCCTGCCATGCGCCATCCGGCAACCGCACGCGGTCCCACCAGATCCTGACCTCGGCCTGCGGCTGGTCGGGCAGATCGACGCATATGGCGGCACCCAAGGGGGCATCCGCCGGATCGTGCGCCACGGCCAGACCCGGCACACCCGGCCGCCCCAGTTCAGGTGCCCGGGCCAGAAGGTCGCCCAGGACAGGCCCGCGTGCCGCCGCATCCGCCAGATCGCGGGTCAGCGCCTCGGCCAAGGCGGCCAGGGTTTCATCCTCGGCATCGATCGAAAGCGGTCGGAAGGCGAGCATGTGGTCGCGCACCTGGCGCGGCAGCGATGGTGCAATGGCAATGTCGAAGGCAGTCGAACCCGTCATCCGCACCAAAGCCCCGGTCAAAGCGGCAAGGATGGGACCTGCGTTCATGGGTCGGGGCAGCACCAGCCGTGCCGCCTGCCAGTCGGGTGCGTCCTGCGACACGACCGCCTCCGGCAGGACCACCGGCGCCAGCCGCGCGAGACGGGTGCGCCAGAAGGGTTCGTCCCTGGCGGCCCTTCGAATCGTCGCGTCCAGATCGACGTCCGGTGCAGGCTCCGGCAGCACATCCCCTTTCACGACGCCATGTTCGCGCGGCTGGCCGGACAGGTCGGCAATCCCGGACAAGGCCAGTGCCCCGCCATCCGCACAGGCCACCACAAGATGATCCGGACCCGCCTCCAGCACCGCGCCGGGTCGGACCTGTTCCTGTCCCGCAGGAGGTGTGACGACAATGGCCGTTGCCACGGTCAGCAGCCGTTCCGCCGCCTGCAACTTGGGGCGCAGCAGCGGATTCCAGTACGGCCCGTGATCTAGGGCGCGGACCAGACGCGCCTGGCTGGGCGCGTCCTTGCCGAAATCGATCACGGCACCACCCTCGGGCCGATCAACGCGCATATGCCTGCGTGAAGGTGCATGGGGCTGTGGGCTGCCCTGATCCTGCCCGGCCTCGAGCATGGCAATCAATGACGGCAGGCTCTGGACAGCGGCCTCCCAGCAGCGGGCGTTCAGAGTCAGGGCGGTGTCATCCGGCGCGATTTCGACCGGGACACGCATCAGGACAGGCCCCTCGTCCACACCTTGGGCGATACGGTGCCAGGTGATTGCATGCTGGGACGCCCCTTCCAGCAGCGCCCAGACAGGCGCGTTCAAACCGGCACGTTCCGGCAGGGGGCCGTCATGGAAGTTGATCGCGCCGCGCCGGGCCAAGGCCAGCAGCGCTTCGGGGATCACCTGCAGGTTCGCCACGCTCAGCAGATAATCGCAGGACAGGACAGGGCTGACGGGCAGCCCGCTCGCACGAGCCGTTGCGGCCAGGTTCGGGTCCTCGATGGTCAGGGACTGCACCACATGGCCCCGGGCCGTGACAATCCGCGCGGCCTCCAGGACCAGGGAGGCATTGCCGATCAGGGCGAATTCAAGTCGGTTCACGGTCATTCTCCAGTCGAGGAACCTGTCGGGCACGCGTGGGCGTCATGGCGTGGCGCAGCAGCGCCCGGGCCTGGCCCTGCGGAAAACCGGGATCCGCGCGTCCCATCACCATGCGCAGCCTGCGGACGGCGAGCCCGGCAAGATGCGCGCCAACAGCCAGCAGGGCGACGGGCCGGCCGTGGTTCTGGCGGAAATAATGTTCGCGCGAGGCGAACCAGTAATCAGGGGGAAGGCTCCAGTCCTTCATCCCCGTGCTGACCGAGCCGATATGGACGATCTGCGCGTCAGGCAGGTAATGCGTGGGCCAGCCCGCCCTTGCCGCCCGAAGGCAAAGATCCGTTTCCTCGAAGTAAAGGAAGAAACCTTCGTCAAAGCCGCCGATCTGCGTCAGGACTTCGGACCGGATCATCAGCGAGGCGCCGGCAACCCAATCCACGCCCGAGGGGGTCCGAGGCATGGGGATCGTGATGATGGAGGATGCCAGCAGCCGCGAAATCGGGCCCGTTTGCGCCGCATCCTCCAGTTCGCTGCCAACTCCGGGAAAGCGGAAATGGGTACCATGATGTCCCCCGTCCTCACCCACCACGCGGCACCCCAGCAGACCGACATCGGGACGGGCATCCATGTAGTCCCGCATCTTGCGGATCATGTCCGGCTCGGCAAAGGCATCGGAATTGACAATCAGCGCATAATCGGCCGGCTGCGGCAGCGGCACCCGCAGGGCGGCGTTGTTGCCCGCGCCAAAGCCACCGTTGCGGCCCGACTGCAGCACGCGCAGCCGCCCGTCGCGAGTCCAGCCGCGCGCCTCGGCCTCGGCCTGCATCGTCTCGAAGCTGCCATCCCCGGAATCGTTGTCGATCAGGGAAATGGCGCCTGCGATGCCTTCCATCGCCGCCAGGGCCGCCGCGGCGGACCGCAAGGACATCTGCGCACTGCGCCAGTTCAGGATGACGACATGAACCGATCCCGCAGTCATTCGGCGGCCTGTTGTGCCAGAGCATTGCCGATGCGGTCAGACGCCGCCAGTTCGGCGCGCATCTGCGCGGCCAGAACGCGAACGCAAGGCTCGAGCACCATCGAATCGTGATCGCCCGGAACCTCGGCCACCGTCAGGTCGCTCAGCCAGGGCGACCACAGATTGTCCTCGTAGACATATTCCCGGGCACTGCTGACGAACTGGCCGTTCGACACCCTGAATCGCCGGTCGAGTCTTGGCCGATACAGCGTCACCGGACCACCCCATGGACGCAGGTCATAGCGCGGCAACGCCCCCAGAAAGGCGGCATGAATGGCCGCATTGTGGAAACCTGCGGCCTCGGCCTCGGGGGCAGCACGGCGGCTGCGCTCATAGGCCAGACGCTCCTTCAGCCAGCGGCTGAAGAAGCCGGGCCCTTCGCCTTGGATTTCGGCGGCACGGATCAGCAGCCGGTCGCGGCGGCTGAGGACCGGACGCATGGGCACGGGCGTGTCCAGCATCACCAACCGGGCAATGGCCTGTCCCGCATCCTCCAGCTGCCTTGCGATTTCCAGTGCGGTCAGGCCACCGCCCGAAAACCCCGCCACCAGATAAGGGCCCTCGGGCTGGATCTGGCGCATTTCCGCGATGCAGCTGGCCGCAGCCTCGGCCAGTGTGTCATGAGGGGCCGCTTCACCGAACAGGCCACGCGCCTGCAGGCCCCAGACCGGCCGGTCGGGTGACAGGCGCTGTGCCAGGGCGCGCAGGTTCAGCACGTTGCCGAACATGCCCGCGACGATGAACAACGGCCGGCCGCCGCCGGCGGCGCCCTGGCTCATCGGCACCAGATGGGTAAAGCCTGCAGGCAACGCCGCAACGGCGCCCTTTTCCGGCACCACGGCCTGCACGCCCTGCTTGCCGATGCGGCTCTCGATCAGGGTGGCCAAGGCTTCCACGGTCGGCGCCTCGAACAGCGTGGCCAAGGGCAGATCAAGGCCATAGCCCTTGCGGATCATCGCAAACAGCCGCACGGCAATCAGCGAATGGCCACCAAGGTCAAAGAATCCGTCCTGAACCCCCACCTGCTGAACCCCCAGCAATTCGCGGAAAAAGCCGGCCAGGCTGCGTTCCAGATCGGTGCGCGGCTCGATGAAGGTGCTGTCGAGGTCGGGACGCTCGAAGCTGGGTCCGCTCGCCACGTCGCGAGCGCGACTGGCGCGGCTTTCCTGTGCGATCAACTCCGGGAGGTCCAGGCTGGAGACGGTGACTTGGGGCCGCCCCGCCTGCAGGGCACGGACCAGAAGATCGGGCCCCAGCGCGGGCGGGATGCCCTGCCCCACCAACTGGGACAAGCGCTCCTGTCCGGGCGACTGGATCACGCGGACCTGGGGCTGGCGGGCCGCCAGTCGCGTGGCGGGCGCGGCATCCAGACGCCGCAGGGTCAGCCCCTCGACCTCAACCAGGATGGTTCCGGCAGGATCCGTCAGGGTGACATCAAAGCTGGCATAGCCGTCGCCGTCGCTGCGCAGGCGAACATGGCTGACGATCGTGGGCGGCAAGGGAGCATGCGCCGTGAGCGCCTTGTAGGACAAGGGAACCCACAGCTGCTTGCGGTCATAACCGCGGATCAGGTTCATGGCCCATCCGGTCGCGATGTCCATCAGCGCAGGATGCAGGACATAGCCTTCGGCCAGATCAGCCAGTGCCATGCCCGGCAGGGTCAGTTCCGCAAGCCCTTCGGGATTGGCGGGGCGTTCGGGTCCATCGGGCGTCATCCAGGTGGCGCGCAGCACCCGCCAGCGGGGACCGAAGGCCATCTGCCCTTCTTGCGCCGATTCCAGCGCGTGCCCTGTCGGGGCATGTTCCACCCGCAACCTGCCGCGGATTGCCGCCAGATCGACCGGGGCCGCGGGCGGTTCCGCTGCCGTGATGCTGCCTTCGGCCACGGGAACGGGTCCTTGTCCGAAATCGGCGTCCAGCAGGAACGACATCATTCCTTCGCCTGGTGTCAACGTGACGCGGAAATCGCGGCTGACCTCCGCTTCGACGATGAGCGGATCCAGAAAGGTCAGATCGCGCAGCGTCCAAGGGTAGCCGCGCCCTGCCGCCTGAAGAGCCTCGGCCGCAAGCTCGACCGTGCCGGTGCCGGGCAGCAGGGCAACGCCGTCGCGGGTGCGGTGCTCGGCAATGATCCAGTCGGACGACGACAAGCGGCCGGTGAAGCGCTTTGCGCCGCCAAGGTCGCTTTGCGCGGTCAGCAACGGCTGGGGCACCGGAACCAGGGCCGGCGCATCGCGCCGGCCGGACAGCGCATCCGCGGCCATCCCGATCTCGGCCCAAACGCCCCAATTGACGGCAGTGACCTGACCAAAGGCCGCAATTCCCGCACTGGCGATTGCATTGAGATATTCGTTGGCAGCCACGTAATCCACCTGCCCCGCCGCCGCGATCTCGGTTGAGGTCGAGGCGAACAGCACGGTCCGCTGCAACGGGGCGTCGGCAAAGACCAGTGCCAGATTGCGGGTGCCGTGGACCTTGGGGGCCAGCACATCCTCGATCTCGGCGCTGGCCTTGGCCAGCATCGGGGCATCGGCGACGATGCCTGCGGCATGGATCAGGTCGGTGATGCGCCCGAAGCGATTTCGGACGGCCGCTACGGCCTGTACCAGTGCGGCGGCGTCGGTCACGTCGGCTTCGGCCACCATGACGCGCGCGCCGGCAGCCTGAAGGTCGCGCAGCACGGTCAGCTGACGCGCATCGCGATGGTCGGGATCTGCCGCGATGCGCGCGTCCCACTCCTCCTGAGGCGGCAGGGGGCGACGCGACAGCAGTGCCACCGCGGCCCCCCGCTCGACGGCAAGCGAGCGTGCCAATGTCAGCGCAATGCCCCCCAGGCCGCCGGTGATCAGGACGACGCTGCTTGCGCCGTAGGTGGCAGCGTCAGGCAGCGGCGGCAGCGGCAGCGGCGCGAGGTGCCGGGCATAGCGCCGGCCCTTGCGCCAAGCAGCGCGGGCCGCGGGCGAAGGGTCCATGAGATCCTCGACCAGGTGGGCCGCCGTGGCTTGCAGTTCCGCAGCGCCGCGCGGCTCAACAATGTCGATGCTGCGCGCCGACAGCCAGGGGAATTCGCGCATGCCGACGGACAGCGGGCCCAGCACCATCGCCTTTTCCGGCGCCCGGACCGGTTCGGTGCCGACCTGCACCGCACCCGAGGTGACCGCCACCAGATTGACTGCCGCGCCGCCCCCTTCATTGGCCAAGGCGCGCAGCAGGTGCAACATCGTGTTGAAGCCTTGTTCGACATGACGGTGGAAAGGGCTGAACCCGGCGCGCGCGCCCTTGGCCCCCGAATCGGGCACCAGCCAGAAGCTGACAATACGCTGCGGCAACCGGTTCTGGGAAGTCAGGGCCGCAACCAGAAGGTCGAAATCGGCCGCACCGTTTTCGGGCGCGACCGTGAAACGGTCTTCGCCCGTTTGCACGAAACAATCACCGGGGCGCAGCTCGATCACCTCGTGCCCGGCCGAGCGCAGCCGGGCCATGACCGCGTCGGCCAGACCCGTCTCGTCCGCCAGAACCAGCCAGCGGGCGGGCGCACCCTGGGGCAGCCCATCGGTGTCCAGTTCGACATCGGGGGCCGAAAGCCGCCACGAGGGACGCCAGCCCCAGTTCTGCGGATCCGGCAGGCGCAGTGGTGCCCTGTCAATGTTTGCAGCCTGTGCCCCTTCGGCCGCCGGCTCGATGAAGTAGCGCCGGCTCTGGAAAACATAGCCGGGCAGCGGAACCCGTCGGCGCATGCCGCCCCAGATCGGCGTCCAGTCCAAGGCCACCCCTGCCGCCCAGAGACGCGCAAAGGACATCAGGAAGAAGGCGTCGTCCTCGATCACGTGTTCAGGATGGCGCAGGGTGCTGACGACCCGGTCGGGGGATGCACCATTGGCCTGCGCCAAGGCCGACATCGCGCGGCCGGGTCCAACCTCGAGGAACAGGCGCGCCGGATCTTTGCGCAGCGTGGCGATGCATCCGCGGAAATCGACATGGTGGCGCAGGTGATCGACCCAATACGCGGGATCGGTGGCCTGCGCATCGGTCATCCATGTGCCGGTGCGGTTCGACATCAGCGGAATCTGCGGCGGGCTGAGGCGGATGCCGCGCAGGAACGCCTCGAACTCCGGCAGGATCGGTTCCAGCATGCGGGAATGGGCGGCAACGTCGATGGCGATGCGCTGACATTCGATGCCCCGTTCGACCAGACGGGCCTGAAGGTCGTCGATGCGGTCGCGAGGGCCGGACACGACTGAAAGACCGGGCGCGTTCTCGGCGGCCAAATCCAACCCTTCGCCCGCTTCCTCCAGCAGCTCATCCGCTGGCAGCGGCACGCTGAGCATTCCGCCCGGGGCGATCCGGTCGAACAAGCGCCCCCGCAGTTCCACAAGTCCGATGCAATCCTCGAAGCCGATCACGCCCGCCAGACAGGCGGCGGTGTTTTCGCCCATGGAATGGCCGCCCAGCGCCTGCGGCGTCGCACCCCAGCTGATCCACAGCTGCGCCAGTGCGTATTCGACGATCATGATCAGCGGCAATTGCAGCGAAGGCTGGTTCAGTGCCGCCGTGGAGGCCTGTTCCTGCCCCGGTTCGGGCAGCCACAAGGCGCGGGGATCGCGGCCCGTCAAGCGTTCCAGTTCGGCCAGACCGCGATCCATCCACTCGCGGAAGACGGGCTCGGTCTCGTAAAGGCCGCGCGCCATGAAGATCGACTGGGCCCCGCCGCCGGGGAACAGGAAGGCCAGCTTGGGTGCCGCCTGCGAACGGTCGTGGTTGAAGACGCGGCGCGAGTCGTTGCTTTCCAGAAGCTGGGCGGCTTCGGTGGCGTCGGCGGCAACCAGCACCCGGCGCTTGTCGAAGACCTGCCGACCCTGCTGCATGGTAAAGCCGACATCGGCCAGATCGGCCTGCGGGTTCGCGCGCAGCCAAGCGGCAAGGGCAGCGGCGTTGGCGTCCAGCGCGGCACGGTTTCGTCCTGACACTACGAGGGGCTGCACAGGCCAGTCCGAGGATTCGGACAAGGATTGCGGCGGTGCGGCCTCGACGACAACGTGGGCATTGGTGCCTCCGACGCCCAGCGAATTGACAGCGGCACGCGCAGGCCGGTCGTCATGTCGCGGCCAGTCGGACCTTTGGGCAACGACATGAAACGGTGTCGCCTCGAAGTCGATGACGGGATTTGGCGCCTCGAAGCCAAGGCTCGGCGGGATCTGCTGATGATGCAGCGACAGCGCGACCTTGATCAGCCCGGCCGCGCCTGCCGCCGTGTCGGTGTGCCCGATATTGGTCTTGACCGAACCGATGCCTGTCCGCCCCCCGACGCTCCCGAGCGCGAATGCCTCGGTCAGCGCCGCAACCTCGATCGGATCGCCCAGGCGCGTGCCCGTCCCATGGCATTCGACATAGTCGATGGTCGCCGCATCGACGCCCGCCATCAGATGCGCTTCGGCGATGGCGGCGGCCTGACCTTCGACCGATGGCGCGAGATAACCGGCCTTGGCCGACCCGTCATTGTTGACCGCGCTGCCGCGGATCACGGCCCAGACATGATCGCCGTCGGCCAGGGCATCCGACAGCCGGCGCAGCAGCACGACTGCCGCGCCGCTGCCAAAGACGGTCCCCTCGCTGCGATGATCGAATGCGCGGCAATGACCATCCGGCGACAGGATCTCGTTCGGCTTGTAGACATAGCCGCGTCCTTGCGGCAGTTCGATGGTGACGCCGCCGGCAAGGGCCGCATCGCAATCACCCGCGATCAGCGCCTGGCAGGCAGAGTGCACCGCCACCAGCGAGGTCGAGCAAGCTGTCTGCACCGACACGCTGGGACCACGCAAATCGAAGACATGGCTGGCCCGCGTGGCGAGGAAGTCCTTGTCGTTGCCTGTATGGCGCAGCAGGAACAGGCCCGTTTCCTCGACCAGGTCACGGTTCGAGCAGATGTTGACCGAAAAGTAGCTGCCCATCCCGCAGCCTGCCCAGACCCCCACGGCACCCAGACTGTCGGGCCGGTGCCCGGCATGCTCGATCGCATGCCAGCAGGTTTCCAGGAACTTGCGATGCTGGGGATCCATCACCGCGGCGTCCTTGGGGCTGAGGCCGAAGAACTCTGCGTCAAAGCGGTCATACCCTTCCAGAAGGGCCGCCACAGGCACGTAATCGGGATGATTGATCCGGGCAGTTGATTCCCCGGCCGCCAGAAGTTCCTCGGGCGTCAGACGGCGAATCGATTCGACGCCGTCGCGCAGGTTGACCCAGAAGCGCTCGGCATCGCCGGCCCCTGGCAGGTCCAGACCAAAGCCGACAATGGCGATATCACGAGAATTGGGCGGTGTATCGACCAAGGAAACCTCCGAAACAAGTACGCAACCTGTTCTGCAGCGTAGCGGCACACTGAAACAGGCTGGTCAAAACATACATGAAATGTTTAGCAAAGCCGTGGCGGGAATGCATGGCATTTTATGTGCCAGCCGCTAGAAATGGCAGCGAACGTGACGTAGCACCTCGGTGATGGCAAGGGGGTCCGGTTGGGCAATTCACTGGCGCTGATGATGCTGGCCATCTGGCCGATCGTTTCGGCGTTCCTGTTTTCGAAGCTGGACTATCAGCGTGCGGCCCTCTGGACCGTGCTGGCCGGCTATCTTCTGTTGCCGCCGGTTTCTGCCATCCACCTGCCGATGATTCCCAGCCTGACAAAGGACAGCATTGTCGGGATATGCGCGATCGTGGGTGCGCTGAGCCTGCGCAAGGATGCCGTTCTTCCTTGGATTCGGCTGGAAACATGGGTCATTGTTCTTGTCGGGGTAGCCGTCGTGACTCCCATGGTGACGATGGTCACCAATCCCGAACCACTGGTCGAAGGCATTTCGTACCGTCCCGGACTGGGCATAAAGGACGGCATCTCGGGGGTCATGTATGTGGCCTTGGAGCTGATGCCTTTCATCGTCGGCTACATGGTGCTGTCCAGCCGCGATGCGATTCGGGTTTGGATGCTGGCCCTGCTTCTTGCAGGACTTGCCTATACGCTGCCCATGCTGATCGAGATCCGGCTCAGTCCGCAGCTGAACGTATGGATCTACGGGTTCTTCGCCCATGACTTCGGCCAATCCATGCGGTACGGCGGGTTCCGGCCCATGGTATTTCTTGAGCACGGCCTGTGGGTGGCGATGTTCACCGTGATGGTCGTGCTGTCCGCAGCCGTGATGCTGCGGGAACCGTCGGACCCGGCCCGAAGCCGGAAGATCGCTACGCTGGTTTATCTTCTTGCCGTACTGGTGCTGTGCAAGAGCGTCGCCTCGATGCTCTATGCCTTCACTCTGGTGCCCGTGATCCTGTTCCTGGGGCCCCGCTGGCAGGCCAAACTTGCAGGCGTGTTGGCAATTGCAGTCTTTGTCTATCCCGTTGCGCTGTGGCTGGGACTGGTTCCCGTCAAAGGGATCACGGACCTGGCCATGGGCCTCGACGCCGAACGCGGACAATCATTGGAGTTTCGCTTCGACAACGAACAGGTTCTTCTTGATCGTGCCAGCCTGAAGCCGCTCGCGGGCTGGGGGGCATGGGGTCGCAACCTAGAGGTGGACCCCTACAGCGGGCGTTTTACCACGGTCACCGATGGTCAGTGGATCGTTGCCATGACGCTGAGCGGCATCCTTGGCTATGTCGCAAGCTTCGGACTCCTATGCGGATCGGTTGTCCGGATCTGGCTGAGCGCGAGGTCGAATGGCATCGATCGCTGGACCGCGGGACTTGCACTGATCATGGCAGCCAATCTGGTGGACCTGATCCCGAACGCGACCCTGACGCCGCTGACATGGCTCAGCGCAGGCGCACTGGCCGGCCTTGCGGCGCGCGGCGTTGCCAGCCAAGGCGCTGCAGAACGCCCTGCCGCCGTGCTGCTGGCCCGGCGCCCCGCCATGAGGACCATCATAGGATGAGTGCGCCCTTGACGGACCCCAGGGCAGGCTATCGCCCCGAGATTGATGGCCTGCGCGCCATCGCGGTTCTGGGGGTCGTCCTTTATCACTTCGACCTGCCCGGGCTGCCCGGCGGCTTCACAGGAGTCGACGTTTTCTTCGTCATCTCGGGCTATCTGATCGGGGCCATCCTGTGGAGGGAATACCTGACCACTGGGCGCATCCGGTTGGGACGCTTCTATCTACGGCGCTTCCGGCGGCTGGCGCCGGCATGGTCGGTGATGGCGCTGGCCGTCTTCGTGGCCGGCTATCTGATCCTTCTGCCCCATGACCTTCGGGAACTGGGCAAGGCACTGATCGCGTCGGCCCTGTTCGTGGCCAACATCCAATTCTGGCGCGGTTCCGGCTATTTCGACAGCGCTTCGGAGGAAAAGCCGCTGCTGCACATGTGGTCGCTGTCCCTTGAGGAACAGTTCTACATCGCCCTGCCGCTGATGCTGCTGTTGTGCGCCCGCCGCCCCCGGCTGGCGCTTCCGCTGCTTGTGGGTTTTGCGGTCGCGTCGCTGTCGCTGTCGATCGCGATGACCTCGAGCCGCCAGACAGCCGCCTTTTTTCTTTTCCCGTTCCGGGCCTGGGAATTGCTGGCAGGAGTGCTGCTGGCGATCTGGTCTCATGGACGCACCGGTCCGGCACGGGGCTGGGCCGGATCTGCCTTGGGCCTGGCGCTGGTGCTTGCGGGGATGGCACTGATTCGCCCCAATGACAATTTTCCCGGCGCGCTGGCCATGGTTCCCGTGGCGGGGACGATGCTGCTGATCTGGAACGGCCAGGCGCAAAACCCGGTCAACCGGCTGCTGGGCTGGCCCCCGATGCGCGGGATTGGGCTGATCTCTTATTCACTCTATCTGTGGCACTGGCCGATCCGCAGCCTTGCGGGCTTTGCCTTGGGACCCGACCGCGGAGCGGCGACGAACGCCGGCCTGATCCTTTTGTCCATGGTGCTGGCCTGGGTCAGCTGGCGGCTGGTCGAGACGCCGGTCCGCCGGGCCGACAAGCTGTCCGCAGGACCGTTGCTGGCAGGCGTTCTTGTCAGCACGGCACTGTTGGTCGGGCTGGGCGCCTGGCCTTATCTGCGCGCCGGCCTGCCGTCCCGCTGGTCGCCTGAGATCCTGATGCATGCCAACGCCGCGCAGGATTTCATCCAAGACTGGTCGCGCTGCCGAGTCGCTGCCTCCGGGCCCTTTGAAGGCGTTGAAATCTGTCCTCTGGGGCCCGAGGGGGAGCCACGCCTACTAGCTTGGGGCGATTCCCACCTGCGTGCCATCAAGGAGGGCCTGGATCGCGCCGCACATGAAGCAGGCACCCCTGCCTGGCTGATCTGGCACGCCGGATGCCCCCCTCTTTTCAGGATCGAGAAACGGGAATCCGCCGCGACACGGGCGCAGGATGCGGACTGCTCCCGGGCCAACAGGCGCATCGAGGACGCCCTGCAGCAACATCCTTTCGAGAGGGTGCTCCTGGTCGGTCGTTGGAGCTATTACGCCGAAGGATCAGGAACCGGCACGGACGCTCACAACCTTGTCGAGGTGTCGCCCGAATGGCCCGTGGCAGTCTCCGACACGATTGCAGAACTGCGCGCCACAGGGGCACAGGTTCATGTCCTGCGGCAGGTGCCGGAGATTGCGGACTACGGATCCCTGCCGGTGGCACGGGCCTTGGCAAGGGGGGAAACAATTCCCGCCTCACGTCTGCAAATCGACCTGTCACGGGCGCTGCAACGCGAATCGGCTGGCTTGGCCCCCTTTGTCGCCGCCGCTGCGCGCGGGGAGGTCACCCTGATCGATCCTTGGCCATTGAACTGCGACAAGACCATTTGCACCGTCCTTGGCGAGGGACGGACCACCTACTTTGACAATAATCATATCACCAACGCCGGCGCGATGCGGATGCGGCGGTTGTTCGCGCCCCTGTTTGCCGAGTAGGATCAGTGGCACAGATGGATAATGTATTCGACAGGCACTGGGACGCGGTCGTGATCGGCGCCGGATTGGGCGGAGGTCTCTGTGGTCGTGCGCTGGCTGAGGCAGGACTGTCGGTCCTGTTTCTGGAACGGGGGCCAGACGTCGCTCGCACCGCCCAGACCAGCATGGATTCCGACCAGAACGACCCTGAGCCGCGCGAACAAGCCGGCTGTTGGCCGGTTCCCGTGGACTCCACGGTGAACGGGGTCTTCACGACAAGCTGGGGCGCGCAAGGGGTCGGCATCGGCGGCACGTCGGTCTTTTACGCGGCAGCGATGGAACAGCCCGAACGGCATGATCTGGACTCCCTGCCCGACATGACCCATCCGACCGGCGGCTGGCCGCTTGGGTACGACGCGTTCGCGCCCTGGTTCGACCGCGCGCGCGAGGTGATGGGCGTCAACGGGACTCCCGATCCTTTGGGACAGCCAGCCATGAGCCTTGCCACGCCTCGGCCCTTGGCGCCCCGCGATGCCGCGCTCGGGGCGGCGCTGGAGGCGGCCGGCCTGCATCCTTACCGCGCCCATCTCGGCATCCGGCAGTTGGACGGCTGCATGGAGTGCATCGGCCGCAAATGCCCTAAACCCTGCAAGATGGACGGACGCTCGGCAGGGGTGGAACCGGCCTTGGCGACAGGTCGCGCCGCTGTGTTGCCGGGCGCGACGGTGCTGGGTTTTTCGGGCGAAGGCCAAACGATCGGGAGCGTCCGGATCCGCCACGACGGCCGCGAGCGGCGGCTGCAGGCGCGCACCTATGTCCTGGCCGCCGGAGGTCTGGGGTCGCCGCGCCTCTTGATGGCCTCGGCCAGCGAAGCATGGCCGCAGGGCTGCGCCAATTCCAGCGGGCTGGTCGGCCGTGGACTGATGTTCCACATCAACGAGCGCATTGCCGTCTGGCCGCCGCGCGGTGCCCCCGTATCTTCCCCCGGTCCGGCCAAGACCTTCTCGATGCGCGATCTGTATCGCGACGGTCCGGACAGGATGGGGTTGTTCCAGTCGCTGGGCTTGCCGGCCAGCTACGGCAACATCCTTTACGTGCTGCGGCAGCGCTACCAGACCTCCCCCTTGCGGCGGCTTCCCCTGGGCCAGCAGTTTCTGCGCATTCCGGCCTATGCGGCCGCACAGTTCCTGGGCGAGGCGCGCGTTTTTGCTGCCATCCTCGAGGATCTGGCCGATGACGAAAACCGCGTCCGCTTCGACCCGCAGCGCCCGGATGCGATCATCTATGATTATACGATGTCGGACGAGCTTCTGGCGCGGCGGCGCCGTTTCCGTCGATTGCTTAAGAAGCGGCTTGGCGGCCTGCGCTCCTTGTATCTCAATCATGCGCCGGAACTGAACATCGCACATCCCTGCGGAACATTGCGGTTCTCAAAGGATTCGTCCAAGGGCGTTCTGGACCCGAATTGCAAGGCCCACGATTTGAACAACCTTTATGTCACGGATTCCAGTTTCATGCCAAGTTCGACCGGGGTTAATCCAGGATTGACCATTGTAGCCAACGCCCTGCGCGTTGCCGATGCCATCACTGCCCGTCATCGGATGAGTGGATGACAGAGCAACACGATGGAATGATCGCCGTGGTAACCGGGGCCAGCTGCGGCCTTGGCCGGGCCTTGGCAGCCTGCCTGGCAGCACGCGGACTGCATGTGGTCGGGGTTGCACGTAATGAGGTGCAGCTTGCGGAAACGGCCAAGGCATGCGCGCCCGGGCGCTTTACAGGAATGGTCGGTGACGTCTCGCAGCCTGCACTGATGCGCGACATTGCCGGCAAGATCGAGGACCGTATCGGTCCACCGACGATCCTGATCAACAACGCCGCCATCTTCCTGAAGCGCGAGTTTACCGGCATGTTGGCCGAGGACATCGTGGAACATGTCCAGATCAACTGTTGCGGGCAGATCAATGCGACGGCAGCGCTTCTGCCCGCAATGCTGAAGCAGGGCCGAGGGCGGATCATCAACGTAGGCAGCTTTGCCGGTGATGCACCCGTGCCCGGGCAGATGGGTTATGCGGTGTCCAAGGCCGGGGCGCGTGCGTTTTCGCGCGCTCTGACGGTCGATCTGGCGCGGCACCTGCCGGCAGTGACGGTCAGCGAGTGGATCCCCGGTATTCTGGCCACCCGCACCGGGGTTGCCCATGGCATCCCACCCTCCAAGGCCGCCCCATGGGGGGCTGCTCTGGCACTGGATTTCCGGCCGGAACTGCATGGCGCCACTTTCCTTAAAAATCGAGAGATGATTCCCGACAGGTCATTGCGTCAGCGCGTTAAGGATGCACTATTGCTCAAGGCGCCGAAACAGCCTCATCTGTTGACGCTGCGCCCGCTGCCATCCGGTGCAAGGGAAACGACATGAAATTCTCGGCCATCCGCAGTCTGGCCGCCATCGCGCTGATCTGGCTTTCCGGGCTTGTTCAAATGGCCAGCGCCGATACCGGGCACGACGAGGCCTGGGTGTATTTCTTCGGCAACAGCCTGATCCATCATCTGACTGACAGTCCCGAGACGGCGGTGCCGCATTGGCTGGCTCTGATGGCCGAGGCTGACGGGCGCACCTTCGCCGCCGAGGGCCGCTGGGGTTTTCCTCGCGACATGGCGGATGAACTGCCGCCCCACGCCAACTGGAATTTTCCTGCAGTATCTGGAGCGTGGGACCCTTATACCGAAAGCTTTCGCGACGCCGCATTCGACACGGTCATCCTGAATCCCGAGAACTTCATCCAGTACAACCGGGTCGATGAGCCCTATCTGGGCGACAATCCCGACAACGCGACGCCCTTGGGTGCGACCCTTGTCATTCTTGATTGGGTTCTGGCAAACTCGGGCACGCAGCGCTTCATGATCTACGAAGGCTGGGCAGATCTGAATCCTTTCGCAAAAAGCCTGCCGGCGACTTCGGAGCAAATGAAGCAATACTATAACTATGCGCAGGGACAGTATGCGGATTGGTACGACGATTATGTCGCCCGCCTGTCGGCCGAGCGCCCCGATGCCCGAATTGAACTGATCCCCGTTGGCCGCATCATGGCCCAAGTGCTGAACAGCGAACCTCTTTCGGCGCTGTCGACGGACGTCTTCTATTCGGATCTTTCGCCCCATGGGACAGCCACCACCTATTTTCTGGCGGCCATGATCACCTTTGCGGCGCTGTATGCCGCTCCGCCGCCTGCCGGGTTGCCGCTGCCGGACAGCATCGACGCGGCTTTCGCCGCCGCTTATGACACAACAGCGGATGCCATCTGGTCCGCGATGCAGGCAGACTGACAAGAATGTGGTGGACAAGGATCGGGACTCTCCTTGGCGGAGAAACTCTGGTGCAGCGTGCGCTGCGCAGTTCGGCACTGACCGTCGTCGGCTTCGGTGCCATGCAGGGCATCCGCCTGGTTTCCAACCTGATCCTGACGCGGCTGCTGTTCCCCGACGTTTTCGGTCTGATGGCGCTGATCATGGTCATGATCCAGGGCCTGAACAATTTTTCGGATGTCGGGATCACCCCGGCCATTCTCCAAAGCCGGCGCGGAGACGATCAGACATTTCTGGATACCGCCTTCACGATGCAGGCCATCCGCGGCGTCATGCTATGGCTGGGATGCTGCATCCTGGCTGTTCCCGCTGCGCGGTTCTATGACGTTCCCGAACTGGTGTGGTATCTGCCGGTTGCAGGCTTTACCGCCGTCATCTACGGCGTCATGTCCACCAAGATGGAATCTGCCAACCGGCATCTGCGCATGGGCCGCATGACTCTGGTCGAGGTTCTTTCCACTGCGGCATCGACCATCGTGACCGTCATTCTTGCGGCTTTGATGAACTCCGCCTGGGCTCTAGTCATCGGCCTGATCCTGGGTGCGATCATCAAGGTGGTGATGGTGGCGCGAATGCTGCCGGGCAAGCCGAACCGGTTCCGCTGGGACAGGGATGCCGTGGCCGAACTGATGCGTTTTGGCAAATGGATCCTGCCTTCGACGGTGGTGGGGTTTGCGATTGCGCAGGGGGACAAGGCGGTTCTGGCGCGCTACCTGTCCCTGTCCGAGCTGGGCGTCTACAACATCGCGTTCTTTCTGGCCAGTTTCCCCCTGATGTTGGGCAACACGATCATTTCGCGCCTCATGATCCCGATCTATCGCACCACCTCCGAAGAGCCGACGCCGCGTCGCCTGCATCGTGTCAGGATCATGCGGGCAGGTTTGACAGCCAGCTTCCTGCTGCTGCTGGCCATATTCGCAGCTTCGGGATCGCATCTGGTGGCCCTGATGTATGACGCACGCTATCAGGATGCCGGGGGGATGGTCACGCTGATCGCCTTGGCCAGCATTCCGGCGTTGATCGGCCTCAGCTATGACCAGGCGGCACTGGCTGCGGGGGACTCTCGCGGCTTCTTCTGGGTCACGCTAGTGCGGGCGGTCCTGTTCCTGTCGTTCTTCATGATCGGCGCCAGGCAAGGCGGGATCGAGGGCGCGCTTCTGGGGCAGGCATTGGCGGCCATTCTGGCTTATCCGATGCTGATCCGCATCGCGCGGCGGCATGGCGCCTGGGACGGTCTGCACGACCTGTTTTTCGGGCTGCTGGGCCTGGCGCTGACAGCTTGGCTGCTGTCCTAGAGCGTTCTGCGCCCCCGGCGGTTCAGCATTTGCCATTGTCTGACCTGTACCTCGCTGACTTTTAGCAGGTATGGGCCTGCGGATGGCCCGGCCATATTCTCTTGAGCTTAGTCAGCGGGCATTCGCCCCTGCCGAGAAGGATCATAAGCTATGCGCAACTGCGACACGCTTCCGGAATCCGGTCGGAGCAACACGCTGACCCCGAGGCGTAACGGGAACCTGCAGTCAGTTGCGCAAGGCAATGGCGGCGATCACGGCAAGTCGACTGCTGGCCGCGATTGGCTTGCGGCTGGCGCGGAAAGGGGATCTCATAGTCAATCACCTATGGCCAAACCCACTGACCTCCACAGCGCCGCCATTAACCGCGTTTTCTTATGGCATTCTTATGCAGCTCCGATTTGTCAAATGGCAGACCCTTCACATCAAGAGCCGAAGCAGCCTGATGTCCGGCATGCGTGCCTTGGCTGGATCACATGGGCCTACAGCCTTTTATGAGAACCTGTTACCACACCGAGGTTTCATGGCAGAAACATCCGCGAAGGCGAGCATGGCCAAGACAATTGGCTGAGTACTTTAAGGCAACCGCGTGATCGGCCACGTATTTAGGAGAAGCGACACACCAAGGCTCATCGCCACTGATATGGGGCGATGAACAGGAACCCGTTTAACCTTTGGTCGAAAAGCGCTTGCCCCCTTCGCCGCCACGATCCCGTATTCGGTCATGGGGGTGCGGCTCGCATGCCGGTCTGAATGGCCTGTTTGACAAGAAATTTCGTGCCCGACGTAGGACAAGCGCAGCCGATAGGGCTTCGCTCTTTACGGGCACAACTCTTGTAGTGTCTGGTCAAAGCTTCACAGATTGCTGCGGCATCCGCTGCATCCGTTTTTCCGCGCTTGACATCCGGCACCTGACTAGAGCCACGCTGGACCAGCGGCGAGGTCAGCGCGCCTTTCGGCCTGCACCCCGTGCCCTGAAAGCGCGCAATGCGTGGCCTGGCAGGATCAGGGCGCCGCGAAGATAGCGCGGGCCCAGACGCGTGGGACTCAGCGATGCCCGCCACAGCCATTCCATCTTGACTGTGCGCACGATCCCCGGGGCCCGCCGCTGCCGGCCCGCGATGAAGTCGATGCCCGCCCCGATCGAGGCGAAACCCACCGAGGGGCAATGAAGACGCGCGCGCATGGCAAAGACCTCTTGCCGCGGTGCTCCCAAGGCCAGAAGGCACAATCCGGCTCCGCTGGCATTGATTCGGTCCATGATCTCGTCGGCCTCGCCGCTTTCGGGATCAAAGGGGAAGCCGGGCGCATCCACCAAGGCGATTTCCAGACCGGGAATGCTGTCGGTCAAGCGGCCAGCCGCCGCCGACCCCCCTTCACGCGTTCCGGCAACAATCGCGACGGCCCGCCCCTGCGCGGCTGCAATCCGGCACAATGGCTCCACCAGTTCCGAGCCAGGTACCAGCGACACCTTGTGCCCGCCCAGACGCGCCAGCCAGACGATAGGGTTTCCGTCCGCCACGATCAAGTCGTGGGCAGCGTATGCCTTGCGAAAGCGTGGGTCCGAGCGCAGCTTTTCCAGGTGGTCGACATTCAATGTGGCAAGGGCAAACCCCTGCTTCACGGCCAGACGATCTTCGATGATGGACAGAAGCGCCTGCCTGTCCGGAACCGTCAGGGCAATTTCCTCGGGTCCGACATTAAACTGCATCATCTTCATCCTGTAAAAAAATGTCGGTCATCTGGACGGACGCGCCCTCTGGAACAAAGCGCCCAAAGTCCGCATATTCCGACATTGGTAACTTGTCAGCACAGCCAGTACGATACTTGGCGGCCCTTTTCCGCCCCCTGCCTGCAGCCCGACCATGCAAGGAAAATCGACCCCGTCAAGCAATGTTTCCTGCAAGGGCTGCCGAGCATCGCCCGTTCGCCCCGTACGAGTAGCTCACGGATGCTGCATTGTCAGGCTCCGCTCTCCTGTCGTGCGGCAGCCTTTTCGGGCCTCCATACCAGAGATTCTTGCCGCCGGTCTATCGCTGCCGCAGCGCAAAGAGTGTCCGAACTCATGACGCATCTTGCCGGGTATGGATCGGCTGGCCGAGATCCTCCGCCTGCGCGATCAGACGCTGCAGATGTCTGGCCAGCACCTCGACATTTCCCGGCTGCAGGATGGACAGATGGTCGCCGGGCAGATCGTGCAGTTCAATCCCGCGCTGCGCGACGGAGGCCCATCCCAGGCCCGAGGCCAGCGCTTCAGGGGCGTCCCAAAAGCTGCTGTCAGCGCGAAACACGGCGATCCTGCCGTCATAGGGCCGAGGCGCATAGGCGGAAACCGCAATAACATTTGCCTCGATCAACGCATTCATGTCGGGCAGATCCTGCGCCTGTGGGGGTGCCTCGGGATGGCGCGGCGGGATGAGGCCCGTCAGGGACCGGACATGCCCTATCCCCTGCCGGCGGATCTGGCCGATATGGGCCCGCAGCTTGGGCCAGCCGGTCAGGGAAGGACGTCCGCCCGGCCCCATCGCATCAAGGATGGCAAGAACCCGCACCTCGCGACCGGCGGCGCGCAGCAGTTGCGCCAGTTCGAATGCGAAGTAAGCCGCCATCGACACCGCAATCAGGCAGACCGGCTGGTTCGGAAAGCTTGTCTGCAATTCCTTGAAATAAGCGCGGGCCGTGCGCCTGACGTCAATCTGGCGCAAATTTTCGGGGATGCCAACGGTCAGCCCATGAAAAGGATAATCCGGTCCAAGTGCAGCAGACAGCGGCCGAAACAGCTCTTGGTTGCGACCAAGGACATGCACGGCGAAGATTGGCACCTGCCGACCTCCGGGCTGGATGGGCACAAGACACTGTTCCTGTCGGTCACCTTCCCGCATCATCTGCGCCAAGGTCAGGGGGGTCGGGTGGCGCAGAAGATCGGTGGCCTGGATCTGCGCAAGGTCGATCCTGTGCCCGCGCAGCTTGATCTGCCGGTCGTTGCGGCCGAGGAACATCAGCTAGCCATCCTCCCGCCACCTAGCCCTGTCCCCCGTGCCATAAAGGCGCCCGCCCGGATGCCATGGATCCGGACCAAAGGCCGCGCTTGTCTGGACCTCATCCTGGAAATAGCCCCGCGTGACAGCAGCCCTGCCAATCCACAACAGACCCTCGCCGCCCTCGGGCGTCAGGGTGCCATCGGGCGCGCGCAGCAGGGCCAGCGCATGTCCCAAGGGCCGTCCGATAGGCAAATCGCCATTGTCGTGATTCGGTGGGGCATGCCATGCGGTGCAGGTGACGGTCGTCTCGGTCGGTCCGTAACCGTTGATGAAATCGATCCCCGGTGCCAGGTCCCGCCATTGCCGGAAGGCAGTCGGAGAGATCCGCTCGCTGCCAGTCACCAGAAGGCGGAGAGACGAAGGCAAGGGCTGCGGCTGGTCCGCCAGCCCCAGAGCCATCTGATGCCAATAGCTCGCCGGTAGGTTGAGGACCATCACGCCCTGCTCCTCGACCAGTTCCAGCAGGCCGGCAATGGAACCGATGGGACGGGCATCGCGCGTCACCACCATGGCGCCTGTCAAAAGCGTCGGCCAGACCTCTTCCAGCATCACGTCAAAGGACAAGGACGCAAACTGCAGCACGCGGTCCCGGTCCGTCAGTGCAAAACAGTCGCGGACCGCATCAGCATGCGCAGACAGCGCCCCGGTCAGCCCCATGACGGCCTTGGGGCGACCGGTCGAACCCGAGGTATGGATCAGATAGGCCAAGCGGTCATGCTGCGGCACGGGGCGTGGCGGGGCATCCGCCCTTTGCACGCCAAGGGGAGGGACATGAACCACATCCGGCAGTGCCGCTGCAAGGTCGCCAGGGCCGATCAACACACGGGCACCGACGCTCTGCATCTGCGTGGCCAGGTATTCGGGCGGTTGCTCGACATCCAGCGCCAGAAAGGCGGCCCCGGACTTCAGGGCCGCCAGCATGGCGGTGATGTGATCAATCCCACGCGGCAGAGCCACTGCAACGACATTCTCGCACCCCAGCCCCATGTCGGAAAGCTGCCAAGCCAGCCCGTTGGCCAGCCTGTCCAACATGCCGAAATCGACCTGTCGACCGGAAGCCGCTTCGATGATGGCTGGCTGATCCGGCCGTGCCCGCGCCACCGTTTCGAAACGCGTGGCAATGCACGGGGGTCCCGAAGCAGTCACCGGCAGCGGTTGCCCCGCTGCCAGAAGCTGCGATGTTTCGTCCTGATCCAGCATTTCCAGGTCGCTCAGCAGCGTGGCGGGGTCGGCCTGACCGATCGCCGCCAGCAGCCGGACGACGTGCCCCAGCATCCGCTCTGCCCGGTCGGGCGTCAGCCGGGACGGGTCATGCTCCAGGATGACCTGCAATTGGGGGTCGTCATAGACCGAAAGGGTGGCAAGGGCGCCGCCCTCTTCAATCAGCCGCACGTCAGACCAGCCGCAGCCGCGACGAGACAGCTGTGCTCCAAGCGTGCCCCGTGCATAAAGCAGCACCGTGTCGAACAGCGGCACAGCGCCGCTGCGCCCGCCCCACCTTCGGATATCAGTCAGGGAGGCCTGGGCGTGCGGACGCATTTCCAGCGTAAGCCGACGCAGCGTTGTCAGCAGATCACCAATGCACGACGTTCCGGGCAAGGGGATCTGCAGCGGCACGGTCGAGATCAGGCATCCCACCGTTTGCCGAAGATCGGGATGGCGGGAGCGGCCCGAGTCGACCAGCCCGAAACAGGCGCCAGGCTGGCCTGTCCAGCGCGCGAGAACCATTGCCCAGACCGCCTGCACCACGTTCAACGGCGTTGCCTCCACCCGTGCGGCGGCAGCCCGAATGGCTTGGGACTGGGTTTCGTCCAGTGTCCGGCACAGGTGCACCATGCGCGCCGGCTCATCAGCGGCGGACAGATTGAACAAGGCTGCTTGCTCTGCGGGGGCAAGCATTCGGGCAAAAACATCCTGTGCAGCGTTCCTGTCGACTTGCTTCAGGCGCGCCGCCGCTTTGGCGAACTTGGGTGCGAACGGATCCGCCAAGGCATGATGATTCAGCAGGGCCCACAACTCCGCAAGCACGATCTCCATGCTGGTTCCGTCGATCAGCGCATGGTGGATCGTCCAGACAAGCCGGCCGCGCCCTTTCCCAAGATTGATGCAGGTCACACGCCAGCCGGGGCCATTTGCAGGGTCCGCCCCCTCGTCCTGATCCGCGGCAAGAAGTGCCTTCTGTTCCTGATCCAGACCATCCACTCGTGACAGGTGCGACCAGTCCAACCGCCGCAGATCCACCAAGGGCTGGGACGAAACGAACAAACAGACATTCCCGTCTCGTCCGCGCGGAGAATCATGCGCAGCGCCTCATGCCGCTTGGCCAGTTCCTGCCACGCCGCCCTCAGCCGCTCCGGGGCCAGCAGCAACATTGGCGCATCAAGAACGATCTGCTCGACATGGGTCCCAGGACCGCCGCCATCATTGCCGACAGCGACGAAGCCCAACTGGGTATCTGTCACAGGTCCTGCGTCACGCAGGCTGCAGAAGTCCTGCGACGCAAAAGGGTGCTTGTCCCACATCAATTTTCAATCCACCCGTGCAAAGGGCAGAAAAGTGCCTTCATCCGAAGTTATCAACTTATAGTTGTCTAAATTTGCACTCTATGGAAGATGTTTCGCTTAAAAGCGTTACTTTCAAGCTGCAAGCACATAGGATGATTTCGTGCAGGCAGGCCGTGCTTCTTCTCCGAGCAAACTCTGTTTTCCTTGCTCAGATCACGAGTAGAATACTATGCGGAACGGGTCTGTCACCATTCTGGCTGAAAGGGAAAAGACTGAGGGGCCGAATTTGTCCAAGGGGAGGGCCATGAACCGCCAGATCCCGATCGGGCAGCAGGCTGGCTGACGATCGTCGGTCTCTTGTTTCAGGTGCTGGTACGCTGCCGGGGCCTGTGCAGACTGCCGTCCGGAAACATCCAGTGTTACTCGGCCATGCTGCAGGCGGCGCCCCGGATCACCGGAACGCCAACCTGAACGGGCCCGCGGCAACGCGGCCGCGAGCCCGGCGCAGAAATCACTCTGCGGCCATCGCCTCAACCGAGATCGCGACTTTGACGTCGTCGGACACGGCGGGGGCGAACATGCCCAGGTTGAAGTCGCTGCGCACAAGCGTGGTGGTGGCATTGAAACCCAGCCACGGCTTGTTTTCCATCGGGTGGCTGCCCTGCTGGTTCAGCACGGTATCCAGCACGACTTCCTTGGTGACACCGTTCAGCGTCAGGTCGCCCGTGATCAGGGCAGTGTTCTCACCCGTGACCTCGATGCCGGTCGAGGCAAAGGTCACCTCGGGTGCGCTGGCCTCGCTGCCGAAGAGGTCGGGCGACAGAAAATGCTCGTCGCGCCCCTTGTCGCCAGTCATCAGCGAAGCCAGAGGAAAGCGTGCCTCGACCGACGACGCGGCGGGATCTTCGGCGTCAAAGGCGATCGTGCCTTCGATGCCGCTGAACATGCCTGTCGTGGTCGAGAAGCCGAGGTGCTCATAGTTGAACACGATCTGGCTGTGCGAGGTGTCGAACTGATAGGCCGCCTGTTCGGCCAGGGCAGCACCGGCACCAAGGGCAAAAGCGGCAGTCAGCAAGGTGGTCTTGAGCATCATGATCTCCGTTCGTTATGGGCGCACCGTCCTTTGATCGGGCCCCGATGGCAACTGGCGATGGGCGAACAGATCATGTCAGCCCATGCACACAACTCGTTGTCAGCGGCGGGCGCTGAGGCTGATGGACAGGTTGACTGGAAAGGCGACCGTTACTTCGTCCTGATAACCGGCACCGATGCGCCAGTCACGGCGGTCCAGCATCGCCTGGCCCTCCATCGTGGCCACGCCGTCGCGGATCTGGAGCGTGAAGGGCAGCAAGACCGGCATGTCCTGTCCTTTCAGCGACAGCGGGCCTTGCGCGACATAGCCTTCTCCTTCCGGACGGATCGTTCCTTCGAAGATTGCCAGCGGATTGTTGGCCACATCGAAGAAGTCAGCGCCCTTCGCCTGTTCCGTTACCGTTCCGATGGTGACGCTTTCCATGTCGATGACTACGCGCACCTGACCTTGGCCCGTTGCAGGATCGAACGTAATGGAGGCCGTCCAGTCGCGAAACCCGCCCTGCACCTCCGTCCCCATCTGGCGGACCGAAAAGGCCAGATCGCCCTCGATCACCTCCCAGTCCGAGGCCGCCTGTTCCAGCGGCGACGGCGCGGGTGCGTCCTGGGGGCGGGTCGTCAGCGCATAGGCCGTTCCGGCCGTCAGCATGGCCACTGCGACCAATGCCGGCATGACATGACGGCCGCCATGACCGCCGCCGGCCACACGACCTGCCAGCATCCGAGCCAGCACGCTGTCGCGGTCGACCAGCGCGTGCTTCAGCGCCCCTGCGACATGCAGCAGCACCGCCGCAATCAGAAGCCAGGCAAAGACATGATGAACCGCGGCCATGGTCATGGCCAGCACGGGTGATTTCGGCACAAGCGGCAACCCCTGCCCCAAGGGCCACAGGATCGGCGCATAACCCTCGGTCGCGGCATGTTCGATCCAGCCGGTCAGCGGGACCAGCACCAGCGACGCATAGATCAGCCAGTGGACGCTTTCGGCCAGCAGCGTCTCCAGCCGGCGCTGCGGGTGGAGCGGGACCGGGCGTGGCTGCGTCAGCGCCCAAAGGATGCGCAGCGTGCCCACCAGCAGCGCCGCCACGCCCATCGTCTTGTGGAGCGAGAACAGCTGGACCTTCAGGGCCACGTTCTCCATCGGCACGCGCACCGCCCAAAGCCCCAGCCCGATATTGCCAAGAATGATCGGCACCGTCAGCCAGTGAAAGGTCCGGGCGACGCGGCCATAGCTGCGGGGGGTGTTCTTGTACATGGGCGTGACCTGATTGCTTGCCTGCCCGCTCTAGTCCGAATCCTGCCGCAAGGGGATTCCGTATCATGCACAGGTGGTGTGCGCGCCTGCAAAAACCCGTCATTGCTGTGCGGAGTGCTGGACGACCCGGCAGTTTTCCTCGAAGATGGGGCCAGGATGTCCCGTTTGTACAAAGCCTCATTGATGAACCCTGTTGCGACCGGCCCGTACCCCCGAGTCACGGCATGAAGATCCTCCATTCCGCCGACTGGCAATTGGGCAAACCCTTCGGCCGCTTTGACCCCGATCTGCGCGCCGCCCTGGTCGAGGCGCGCTTTGACGCCATCGACGCCATCGGCGCGGCGGCGGGGCAGCATGGCGCGCGCCATGTGCTGGTGGCCGGGGACGTCTTCGACACCGAAGGCCCCGAGGACCGGACGATCGTCCAGGCCATCTCGCGGATGGAGCGGCACCCCTGCCGCTGGTGGCTGCTGCCGGGCAACCACGACTTTGCGCGCAACGGCGGCTTGTGGGACCGGGTCCGGCATCGCGCGGGCGATGGCATCCGGATCCTGACCGAACCTGTGCCGCAAGAGATGGAACCGGGGGTCTGGCTTCTGCCGGCGCCGCTGACGCACCGGCACAACCTTGACGACCCTACCGAAGTCTTTGACCGGATGGCCACCCCGGGCGCGCGCCTGCGCATCGGTCTGGCTCACGGATCGATCCGCGATTTCGGGACAAAGGGGGAAATCCTCAACCACATCGTTCCCGATCGCGCCCAGCGTTCGGAACTGGATTATCTGGCGCTTGGCGACTGGCATGGGGTGCTGCAGGTGGATGCCCGCACCTGGTATGCCGGCACACCCGAAACCGACCGGTTCCAGCGGGACGAGCCGGGTCAGGCCCTGCTGGTCGATCTGGGGCAGGATCGTGCGCCGGTGGTGACCCGCATGCGCACCGGCCGCTTCCAATGGCTTCGCCGTGACTGGACGGTGCACGACCGCGCAGGCTTCGATGCCGAGATCCGGCAGTTGATGGACGGCATCGATCCGCCCGCCACGCTGCTGCAGCTTTCGCTGGCGGGCATCACCAGCCTGGCCGACCGCGTGGCCATGCTGGGACAACTGGAAAACGATCTGGTCCACAGGCTGCGGCATCTGGATGTCCAGTCCACCGATCTTGTCGGACGGCCAAGCGAGGATGACCTGACGCGCTTCGCTGTCGAGGGCATCCTCGGGGTCGCCGCAGCCCGGCTGTCCGCCATCATCGCGGCAGGCGGACCCGATGCGCCAACGGCGCGTCGCGCGCTTGAACGTCTTTTCATCGAACACAGCCGGGAGGAGGCATGAGCCTTCGACTTCGCCGCATCCAGGTCAACGGTTTTCGCAAGTTCCGCAACCCCGTCACCATCGACGGGCTGACCGACGGCCTCAACATCATCATCGAGCCGAACGAGACCGGCAAATCGACCCTGATGGAGGCCCTGCGCGCCGCCTTCTTTGTCCGCCACGGCACGAAGAACCAGCTGGCACAATCCTATGCCCCCCATGGCGAGGCCGTTGGTCCGGAAATAGGGGTCGAGTTCGAAGCCGACGGGCGTCCCTGGTCGGTGACCAAGCGCTTTCTCAAGGCGCCGACCGTCGAGGTGACAGGCCCCCAGGGTCGTGCCCAGGGAGACGAAGCCGAAGCCCGCCTGCATACCCTTCTGGGTTCGGTGCGCGACACCAGCCAGAAGGGGGACGCCTCGTCCTACGGCGCGCTGGGCCTTTTATGGGTGGCGCAGACCGAGGCCCTGGACGTCACCGCACCCGGCCCCCTTGTGCGGGACACGGTCCGTTCCACTCTCGAGGCGGAGGTCGGCTCGATCATGGGAGGGCCGGGCTTCCGAAAGGTGCGGGACCGGATCGAGGAGCAGGCCGTCCGCTACTGGACGCCAACCGGACAAAAGCGCGGGCGGCAGACCGAGGCGCGCGAGCGACTGGAGACCGCCGAAACAGCGGCCCGCCAGGCCGCCGAGCGGCTGGAGCGGCTGGAGGCCAGCTTTGCCGAACTGGACACCGCCCGCGCCCGGCTGAAGGTGATCGAACGCGAGATCGCCGATGATACGGACATGCAGGCCCGCAAGGATCTGGTCGCGGCGCAAGAGGTCGCGCGCGGGGCTGCCCAGATTCTGGCCACCCGCCGCGCTGAACATCAGGCCGCCGATGCCCGGCTGCGCGCCCTGCAGGACCTGTTCGACCGCCATGGCCAGATTCTGGCGCAGCGCGATCAGGCGCAGCAGCTTGTGGAAAAAGCTGGCTCAGAGCGTGCGGGGATGACCCAAGCCCTGCAGGACGGCAGGCAGCGCCTGACCGCTGCCCAGCAGGCGCTGGAACAAGCCCGTCTTGATCGGCAGGCGGCACGCGCTGCCCTTGCCGCCGGGGAAGAACGTCTTCGACAGAACCGCAGGGCAGCGGGCATTCAGGCTGCACGCACGCGCCATGCACGC
>NZ_JBKGUN010000033.1:0-6552 GCF_046462195.1 Paracoccus sp. (in: a-proteobacteria)
GCGGACCTTGGGAAAGACCCGCCGGATGCGGCGCATCTGCCGTGCGATCAGCCAGAAGTGTCGCCCGTCCCTCCTGCCCGTGACCGGCAGATCCACTTGACGGGAGGGACGCAACAGAAATCCTTAGGGATCGGCTCTAGAACCTGCCGTACCAGTCAGCGGCAATCACTCTTAGAATACTTTCAAGACGATGCTTATTGATGGCAAAGCAGACCAGCACGAAAATGCCCCTGCAGCCAAGTATGGGCTTCTTCAACGAGACGATGCCATGTCGTGGCGTCTGTCTGGAACATACTGCCCCTATGAAGCTGACAGGACCTGCGAGCCCACCTTGTTGACCATCCTGACCAAAACCGGGATCAACCGTGCTTGGCAACTCTAGCAGCGAACGGGAAGTTCGTCTTCCTCATGCCTAATCGGTGGAATGTCTTACCAGCATTGGTTAGGCTGGTAGAAGTGCGTTCGGAAAGCTGGCCGAACCTCAGTTCCAGTTCGATGTTCACTACAGAGTGTAAGGATCATTCGCATGAAGTATCTCTCGCGCAGCCTGATCGCCGTCTCGGCGCTGGCGCTCATGACGGCCGCAGTGGAAGCGAAGACTTTCGTTTATTGCTCCGAGGCGTCTCCCGAAGGGTTTGATCCTTCGCCCTATACGGCCGGGAGCACGTTCGATGCCTCGGCTCACCCCATCTACAACCGTCTGACCGAATTCAAAAAAGGCACGACCGAAGTCATTCCCGGCTTGGCCGAAAGCTGGGATGTGTCTGAAGACGGCACCGAATACACCTTCCATTTGCGACAGGGCGTCAAGTGGCATTCGAATGACGTCTTCACTCCCACACGCGACTTCAACGCCGATGACGTCATCTTTTCATACCAGCGGCAGGGAAATCCTGATCATCCGTGGCACCAGTATATCCCTGGCGTGACCTATGAATACTATACGTCGATGGCGATGCCCGATCTGATCAAGTCGATCGAGAAGGTGGACGATCATACGGTCAAGTTCACCCTGAACCAGCCCGAGGCGCCTTTCCTTGCCAATATCGCGATGCCCTTTGCATCCATCGTATCGCAGGAATACGCGAACGCGCTTGAGGAAGCGGGAACGCAGGAAGACCTGAACAACCAGCCGATCGGCACTGGCCCGTTCAAGTTCCTGGCCTATCAGAAGGATGCCGTGATCCGGTATCAGAAGAACGCTGAATACTGGGGCGAGGCGCCCAAGATCGACGACCTGATCTTTGCCATCACTCCGGATTCAGCGGTGCGCCTGCAGAAGCTGAAGGCGGGCGAATGTCACCTGATGCCCTATCCGGCCCCTGCCGACATCGAGTCCATCAGGGCGGATTCAAACCTGCGCCTGGACGAGCAGCCCGGTCTCAACGTCGGCTACCTTGCCTATAACACCACTGTGGCGCCTTTCGACAATCCGGCCGTCCGCCGGGCCTTGAACATGGCCATCAACAAGGAGGCCATCGTCGAGGCCGTCTTCCAGGGCGCGGCCGAGCCTGCCAAGAACCCGATCCCGCCGACCATGTGGTCCTATAACGAAGCGGTCGAGGACGATCCTTATGATCCGGAAGCCTCTAGGAAGATGCTGGAAGAAGCCGGCGTCACCGACCTTTCCATGAACATCTGGGCCATGCCTGTCCAGCGGCCTTACATGCCGAACGCACGCCGTACGGCCGAACTGATGCAGGAAGACCTGTCGAAGGTCGGCGTCAAGGCCAATATCGTGTCCTATGAATGGGGCGAGTACCTGGCCAAGTCCATGGAAGCAGGACGGGACGGCGCAGTCATCCTTGGCTGGACCGGAGACAACGGCGACCCCGACAATTTCCTGTCGGTGCTGCTGTCGTGCGACTCGGCAGGCGAAGGCGGAGCGAACAGGGCCTTCTGGTGCAACGATGAGTTTTCCCAGATTCTGAAAGACGCCAAGGCCACGACCGATCAGGCTGAACGAACGGCCTTGTATGAACAGGCGCAGGTGATCTTCAAGGAGCAGGCCCCCTGGTTCACCATCGCACATTCGACCCAGTATGTGCCGATGTCGGAAAAAGTGTCCGGCTTTGTCATGAGCCCGCTTGGCGACTTTACCTTCGAAACGGTGGATCTGGCGGAATAACCCGATTTTCCCATTGCTGAAAACATGACGCGCGGGCATGAACGCCCGCGCGTCTTTCAAGGTTCAAGGGCGCATGATCCGCTTCATACTTACCAAACTTCTGTTTCTGGTCCCGACGTTTCTGGGGATCACGATAATTGCCTTCGGGTTCGTCAGGATCCTGCCGGGCGACCCTGTCTTGCTGATGGCTGGCGAAAGGGGCGTGTCCCCAGAGCGCCACGCGGAGCTCAGTGCCCAGCTTGGTTTCGACAGACCGCTGATCATCCAGTATTTCGAGTTTCTGGGCCGGCTGATGCAGGGCGACCTGGGAAATTCGCTGGTCACGAAGAAGCCGGTCCTGACGGAATTCCTTGCACTCTTTCCGGCCACGGTCGAACTGGCCTTGTTCGCGATCGTTCTGGCAACCTTGATCGGCGTTCCGGTGGGCGTTCTTGCCGCGATCAAGCGCGGCAGCTGGTTCGACCAGGTTTCGATGACGGCCGCGCTGGTGGGCTTTTCGATGCCGATCTTCTGGTGGGGCCTTTTGCTGATCATCTTCTTTTCGGGCATCCTGGGCTGGACACCGGTTTCAGGTCGCATCAGCCTGATGTACTACTTTCCCGACAGCACCGGCTTCATGCTGATCGACAGCCTGCTGTCGGGGCAGCCGGGAGCGTTCAAGTCGGCGGTCAGCCACCTGATCCTGCCATCGGTCGTGCTGGCGACAATCCCGCTGGCCGTCATCGCCCGTCAGACGCGATCGGCAATGCTGGAGGTCATGGGCGAAGATTACGTCCGCACCGCACGCGCCAAGGGCATGCCATCGCGCCGGGTCATCGGCGTGCACGCGCTTAGAAACGCGATGATCCCGGTCGTCACCACGATTGGTCTTCAGATCGGCGTTCTGATGGCCGGCGCGATCCTGACCGAGACGATCTTTTCGTGGCCCGGCATCGGGAAATGGATGATCGACTCAATTTCCCGGCGTGATTATCCCGTTGTGCAATCAGGTCTGCTGCTGATCGCCGGAATGGTGATGGTGGTCAACCTGCTGGTCGACCTGACCTACGGCCTCATCAACCCCAGGATCCGTGCATCATGAGCGATACTTCTGTCAAAATGTCCGATGCCGCCATCCGTCGGCAGATGCTGTCCGAATTCTGGTTCTACTTCAGCCAGAACCGCGGGGCGGTCGCGGGCCTCGTGGTCTTCGTGCTGCTGGTCTTCATCGCCTTTCTTGCGCCCGTCATCGCGCCTCATGGAGCGGCGACCCAGTATCGGGACGCACTGTTGCTGCCGCCCGCCTGGCAGGACGGTGGACGCCCCGAGTTTCTTCTGGGCACGGATGCCGTCGGCCGGGACATGCTGTCCCGCCTGATCTATGGCACCCAATATTCGTTGTTCATTGGCGTCGTCGTCGTGTCAATCGCGCTGTTCGGCGGCATCATCACCGGCCTTGTCGCCGGGTATTTCCGTGGCTGGGTCGACAGCATCATCATGCGAGTCATGGACCTGATCCTGGCCTTCCCTTCGCTGCTGCTGGCGCTCGTGCTTGTGGCGGTCCTGGGACCGGGGCTGACAAACGCGATGATTGCCATCGCCGTGGTCTACCAGCCCCATTTCGCCCGCCTCACACGCGCCGCCGTCATGGGAGAGATGGAGCGAGAATATGTCACCGCCGCCCGCGTGGCCGGCGCGGGCAACCTGCGCCTGATGTTCAAGACGATCCTGCCAAACTGTCTTGCACCGTTGATCGTGCAGGCGACGCTGTCCTTCTCGGCAGCGGTCCTGGATTCCGCGGCACTCGGCTTTCTGGGAATGGGCGCGCAGCCTCCCACGCCAGAATGGGGAACCATGCTGGCTGAGGCACGAGAGTTCATTCTGCGCGCCTGGTGGGTGGTGACCTTTCCGGGGCTCGCCATCCTGATATCGGTGCTGGCCATCAACCTGATGGGCGACGGCCTGCGTGACGCGCTCGACCCCAAACTGAAACGGAGCTGACGGATGCCTGTTCTCAATATTCGCAACTTGTCGGTCAGGTTTGCCACCGCGACCGGCAGTTTCACCGCTGTCGACGGAGTCGACGTGTCGGTAGAGAAGAGCGAAGTTCTTGCCATTGTCGGAGAGTCCGGCTCGGGCAAGTCCGTGTCAATGTTGGCGGTAATGGGCCTTCTGCCCGATACCGCCACGGTCACCGCCGATGAGATGACCTATGATGGTCAGGATCTGCTGAAGATGTCCAAGGCTGCCCGGCGCAACCTGATCGGCCGGGAAATCACGATGATCTTTCAGGAACCGGTCGCCTCCCTGAACCCGGCCTTCACTGTCGGCTTCCAGATCGAAGAGGTGCTGCGCATCAATCAGGGGCTGTCGAAACGCGAGGCGCGTGAGCAGGCGATCCAATTGTTCAGCTCGGTTGGCATTCCCGACCCTGCAAAAAAGCTGAAATCCTATCCTCACCAGATGTCCGGCGGGCAGTGTCAGCGCGTGATGATCGCGATCGCCATTGCCTCAAAGCCGCGTCTGCTGATTGCGGACGAACCCACGACCGCCCTGGACGTGACGATACAAAAGCAGATCCTCGATCTGCTTTTGAAGCTGCAAGAGGATTACGGCATGGCCTTGGTCCTGATCACGCATGACATGGGGGTGGTTGCCGAAACCGCCGACCGTGTCATGGTCCAGTACAAGGGCCGCAAGATGGAAGAAGCTGATGTCCTGTCTTTGTTCCAGAACCCCCAAAGCTCCTATACCCGAGCGCTGCTTTCGGCATTGCCGGAACATGCGACGGGCGAACGTTTGCCCACGGTAGCAGATTTTTTCCAAGATGAGGTTGTTCGATGATCCCCGTTGTTGAAGGACGTGCCATCATCCGGGACTACCAGCAGTCCGGCGGCCTGTTTTCAAGGCGCGGCACCGTCAGGGCCGTTAACGGCATCGACTTCCAGGTCAGCAAGGGCAAAACGCTGGCCATTGTCGGAGAGAGCGGGTCGGGCAAGTCCACCTTGGCACGGATCATCGCATTGATCGATCCTGCAACCAGTGGAGACATCCTGATCGAAGGCAGGTCCGTGGACATCGGTGTCCAGCGTCCGAGCCCGGACGTGCGGTCGAAGGTGCAAATGGTGTTCCAGAACCCCTACGGCAGCCTGAATCCGCGCCAGAAGGTGGGCGACGTGCTGATGGAACCCTTGATCATCAACACGAGGATCTCGGCGCCGGAACGGCGCGAGCGTGCACAATCGATGCTGCAGAAAGTCGGCCTGCTGCCCGAGCACTTCAACCGTTATCCACATATGTTCTCCGGCGGGCAGCGACAGCGCATCGCGATCGCCCGTGCGTTGATGCTGAACCCATCCTTGCTGGTGCTGGATGAGCCCGTATCGGCACTTGATCTTTCCGTTCAGGCGCAGGTGCTGAATCTGCTGGCCGATCTGCAGGATGAACTGGGCCTGACCTACGTCTTCGTCAGCCACGACCTGTCGGTCGTGCGATATATTGCGGATGATGTGATGGTGATCTCGAAAGGCGCGGCGGTCGAGCAGGGCAGCCGCGAGACGCTTTTCAGCAACCCCCGGCATCCATATACGCAGCAGCTTTTTGCGGCGACGCCTACCACGACCATTGACGCAATCCGCGCGCGGGTGGAGCGGCGCAAGGCGTTGTTGAAGCTTACCGCCGATTAGATGCGGGCGGAGTCGATCCTGACGGTCAGGACAGTGTCTTGGTTCGGCCGGGGCAAATATCGAGTCCGAAAAAACACCAAGAATGCGAAGAGGCGGTTTCCACATCTTTGTCGGTTCGGTCGCAACTCCGCTGCAGCCTTTTGCAAAAACTGTTTGAAGATGGCTCCGTTATGGAACCTTGGTGGCCCGCGTTCATACATAACAGCGAGAAGGCCGCATCCTTCCATCTTGATTATTGCATGAAGCCAAATCCTTGATCAGAAGCGCAGGTCAGACAAACTTCGCAGCCATGGGAGGATGAGCTCAAACAGTGACTACAGGATTAGAGGAACGGCATGTCCGGCCGAGCCGGGGCCAATTCCAAGGCGGGATGATCGGCTAGCACGTATCACGCACTTTGAGATCCAGTGTTTCCAGACGGCGCCTGACATGGTTCTCTTCTGCCAAGGCAGACGGGGGTTGCAGATGGACCAGCCACATCCAGCGGAGCTTTGTCGTCGCGTTATCGGCCACGGGGACGGAGGTCACGGGCACCGTCAGGCGGCTCGGCCCTTTCAGGTGGCGCCGAAAAGTCGTCAATGACTTGGTGAAGCTGCGGCGCGAGGCCGGATGTTTGACACCCGGGCGACAAGGCGATGGCGGCGGTCACGGCAAGCGGGTGGGCGTGACCGGCTGGCTCGAAGCCCGCATCACGGCCAAATGCGGGATCACGCTTGATGAACTTGGGGCCGAACTGGCGGAAACGCATGGCCTCGATGT
>NZ_JBKGUN010000034.1:0-26858 GCF_046462195.1 Paracoccus sp. (in: a-proteobacteria)
ATTCAGGCTGCGCCCCACATCATGCAGGATGTCGGCACGGTCGATGACGTATTCGCCCGTCAGCGTATCCACCGACACCTCCGACACCGCCGCGCCATAGGCATAGTAATAGAACGGCCGCCCTTTTCCGGTGGAACGATCCCAATGGATCTTGGGCGTCTTGTAGAAACCTGCGGCCGACAGATGGATGCGCGCCATGTAGGCCGCCTTGATCACCTCGGTGAAGGGGATCACGTGATCGCCCGCACGGATGTGGCCGGGAACGAAGGTCACGGCATCGGGCGGCACCTGCCAGCGCTCGGCCACGAAGGCGATCAGCCGCGCCTTGATCTGGTCGGCCGCGTCCAGCGCGGCCATCCCGTTCAGGTCCGTTCCCGACGAGGCCGCCGTGGCCGAAGTGTTCGGCACCTTTTCGGTCGTCGTCCGGGTGATCTTGATGCGGCTGATGTCGCACTGGAACGCTTCGGCGACGATCTGGGCGACCTTGGTGTTCAGCCCCTGCCCCATTTCGGTCCCACCATGATTCAGGGCGATCGAGCCATCAGAATAGATGTGGATCAACGACCCCGCCTGATTGAACCATGTGGCGGTAAAGCTGATGCCGAACTTGACCGGTGTCAGCGCAATGCCCTTGTGGATCACGCCCCCTTTGGCATTCCAGTCCAGCACCGCCTGCCGACGGGCGTGGTAATCGCTGCTGGTCTCCAGTTCAGCGAAGATCTGCGGCAGGATCTGGTCGTTGACCTCCTGGTGATAGGGTGTCAGCTGCCCGTTCCGGTAAAGGTTGCGCTTGCGGACCTCCAAGGGATCAAGACCCAGCGCATAGGCGATCTCCTCGATCATCCGCTCGGCCACGATGACGCCTTGGGGGCCGCCAAAGCCCCGGAACGCGGTGTTGCTGACCGTGTTCGTCTTCATCGGGTGGCTGCTGATCCGCACGTCGGGATAGAAATACGCGTTGTCCGCGTGAAACAGCGCACGGTCCGTCACCGGTCCGCTGAGGTCGGCGGAAAATCCGCAGCGGGCATACCAGTCGCCCTCGACAGCCTGAATGCGACCCTCGTCGTCGAAGCCGACGCTGTAATCGACCACGAAATCATGCCGCTTGCCGGTGGCGATCATGTCGTCGTCACGGTCGGGGCGGATCTTGACCGCCCGGTTCCACCGCTTGGCTGCCAGCGCGGCCACGCAGGCGAACAGGTTCATCTGGGTTTCCTTGCCCCCGAACCCCCCGCCCATGCGCCGCACGTTCACCACGACCGAATGGCTGGGCACCTTGAGGACATGGGCGACCATGTGCTGCACCTCGGACGGGTGCTGGGTCGAGACGTTGACCACGACATCCTCGTCCTCGCCGGGAACGGCCATGGCGATCTGGCCTTCCAGGTAGAAGTGATCCTGCCCCCCGATGGTGAAGCGGCCCTCGATCCGCCGGGGCGCCCGGGCCATGGCGGTGGGCGCATCGCCGCGCCGCAGGGTCAGCGGGTCGGTGACATAGCCCATCCCCGCATCCCGCGCTGCAATCGGGTCCAGCGCATGGGGCAAGGGGTCATAGCTGATCCGCGCCCTGTGCGCCGCGCGGCGCGCCTGGTCGCGGGTTTCCGCAATCACGGCAAAGACCGGCTGGCCCCGGAACTGCACCAGCCCGTCGGCAAAGATCGGATCGTCGTTCTTGCCGTTGGGAGAAACGTCGTTCACGCCAGGGATGTCCGCGGCCGTCAGCACCCCCACGACGCCCGGACTGGCCAGCGTTTCCGTGAAATCCATGGCCGTGATGTGCCCATGCGCGCAATCTGACAAACCCAGATAGGCGTGGATCAGGCCGACCGGCCCGGGCAGGTCGTCGGTATAATCCGCACGGCCGGTGACATGCTTGATCGCGCTGTCGTGGACTGTGTCCTGATGCGTCATGCCCCGGATCGTCGTGACGTCGTCCTTCATGGATCAGGCCCCCACGGCTTGGCGCAGCCGCACGGGCAGGCCGGTTTCGGATTGTTCCAGCCAGAACCGGCGGAAAAGGTTCCTTGCGACCAGCATACGGTATTCGGCACTGGCGCGCATGTCGGTCAGGGGGGTGAAGTCCTGGCCCAGCGCCCGGGCCGCGGTTTCGAAACTGGCTTCGGCAAAGGGCTGCCCCCGCAAGGCGGCTTCGGCAGCAACGGCACGTTTCGGTGTCGCCGCCATGCCGCCAAAGGCAAGGCGCGCGTCCCTGATGACACCGTCCTGCACCTCCAGGCAAAAGCCTGCCGCCACTGCCGTGATGTCGCTGTCGCGCCGCTTGGTGATCTTGTAGGCGGCGATTTGTGCCTGCGACCGCGTCGGGATCAGGATCTGCTCGATGAATTCGCCGGGCTGCCGGTCCTGCTTGCCATAGTCGATGAAGAAATCCTCCAGCGGCCTTTCGCGCCGGTCCCGTCCACGCCGCAGCACGATCCGTGCGCCAAGCGCGATCAGCAGGGGCGGCGTGTCGCCGATGGGCGACCCGTTGGCGATGTTCGCGCCGATCGTGCCCATGTTCCTGACCTGCCAGCCGCCTATCCGTAGCCAATAATCATGAGCGGCCGGAACATGCTGGCGGATCAGCGGCGCAGCCTCGGAATAGGTCACGCCCGCGCCAAGACGAATCATGTCGTCCTCGACCGCCTTGTTCTTCATCAGGTGACCGATGAAAACGGCGGGGCTGATGTCGCGCATGAACTTGGTGACCCAAAGACCGACATCGGTGGCGCCCGCAACCAGCGTGGCCCCCGGTTCGTCCAGAAGGATACGGGCCAGATCGTCGGCATCGGCGGGAATGATCGCCCGATCAGCGCCGCGCGCCACCTCGACCCGACCCTGCCGCATGTCCGCAAGTTCCGCCGCCACAGCCTCGCGTTCACGGGCCAGCGCGTCCTGAGCCTGTCCCCCTTTCGCGCCTGCGGCCAAGGCGGCCTTGATGATCGGCTCGTATCCCGTGCAGCGGCAGATGTTGCCCTGCAGGGCGATCTCGATGTCCGTGGCCGTCGCCTGCGGGTTCGTCATCCACAGCCCATACAGGGCCATGACGATCCCCGGCGTGCAGAACCCGCACTGGCTGCCGTGATGTTCCACCATGGCCGCCTGAACCGGATGCAGGCCGCCGTCTGGCCCGCGCAGATGTTCGATCGTGACGATATGGGTGGCGTGGCACGAGGCCAGAAGGCGGATGCAGGCGTTCACCGGCTCATAGATCAGGCCGCTGTCGGTCAGGCGCCCCACCAGCACGGTGCAGGCGCCGCAATCCCCCTCGGCACAGCCCTCCTTGGTGCCGGTCAGGCGACAGGCCAGCCGAAGGTGATCCAGCAGGGTGTCGGAGGCGCCGACTTCTGTCAGCGTTACCGTCCGGTCGTTCAGCAGAAACCGCAGCTGGGGCATCGTCATCCTTCCTGGCTGTCGCATGGCCTATCCTAGGCCGGAAATAGTGGTTGCGAAATCGGCGGCATCTTGGAAGACTTTACATGAAACGTTGAAAGCCGACCACCGCCATGTCCTATCTGGAAAGCCTGCGCGTCTTTGTTCGCGTGGTCGAACTGGGCTCGATCACCGCCGGAGGCAGGGATCTGCGCCTTTCGCCGGCAGTTGCCTCGAATCGTATAAAGGATCTTGAAAATCGGTTCGAGGTGCGGCTGCTGAACCGCACCACGCGCAAGCTGACCACGACCGAGATCGGGCGCGCCTTTTATGACCACGCCCGCCGGGTGATCGAAACGCTGGACGAGGCCGAGGCTCTGGTCAGCAGTTTCTCGGGCAAGCCGCAGGGGGTGATCCGCCTGACCGCGCCTCTGGGGCTGGGGCGGCGCCTGATTGCACCGCTGATCCCTGCCTTTTGTGCCGAAAATCCGGGGATCGAGTTCCGGCTGCGCTTGTCGGACCGCAACGTCAACATCGTCGAGGATGCCATCGACCTGGCGTTCTTTCTGGGCGAGCCTGCGGATTCGGCCCTGAAATGGCGGAAGATCGCGGACTGCCCCCGGGTTCTGGTGGCCGCACCGTCTTATCTGGCGGTGGCGGGGATCCCGGGCGAGCCTGACGATCTGGCCAGCCACAACTGCCTGCTGCTGCGCTATCCCCGTAGCCCGGAATATTACTGGACCCTGACAACAGCCGACGGGCCGCGCAAGATGATGGTGTCGGGGCGGTTCGACACGGATGACGGGGATGTTCTGCGGGGCTGGGCACTGGAAGGCCACGGCATCGCGAACCGCCCGCTTTACGAGGTCGAGGCGGAACTGGCCGATGGGCGACTGGTCCGGGTGCTGCCCGATCATCCGCCCCCGGACGCGCAGTTCGGCTGCCTGACGCCGCACCGGCGGCTGCAGGACCCCAAGGTGCGGATGTTCATCGATTATGCCGTGCGCAAGCTGCGCCCGCTGTTCTGACCGTCAGAGGCCCGCCAAGCCAAAGGCGCCAACCTGCCGGAACCAGCGGATGATGCGCGCACGCTCCTCCGGCTCCATCTCCGTCAGGTTCGCGGGCGGCATGGCGTTCGTCAGTCCGGCCTGGACATAGATCTCGCGCGCGGCACGTGCGATATCGGCTGGCGTTTCCAGCAGAACGCCCTTGGGAGCATGGTGGATGCCGTCCCAAGCCGGCTCGCGCGCGTGGCACATCGAACAGCGGCCGATGACCGTGCTGGCCACTTCGTCAAAGCCCTCGGCCTCGGCGAAGCGCGCTTCTGTTCGCGACAGCGGGCGGGCCATCGCCTCGTCATAGCTGTCCTGGTTCAGGCCGATCGACGACAGCCACATGATTCCCACGAACAGCATCGCGGTCACTGCCCAGGTCCACCACCGATACCCTTTGCGGGCATGCATCGTGTTGAAGAAATGCCGGATGGTCACCCCCATCAGGAAGACCAGTGCCGCGATCAGCCAGTTCCACTGGCTGGCAAAGGCGAGGGGATAATGGTTCGACAGCATCAGGAAGACGACGGGCAACGTCAGATAGTTGTTGTGCGTGGACCGCAGCTTGGCGATCTTGCCGTATTTCGGGTCAGGCGCCCTGCCCGCCTTGAGGTCCGCGACCACGATGCGCTGGTTCGGCATGATGATCAGGAACACGTTTGCCGTCATGATCGTGGCGGTGAACGCCCCCAGATGCAGCAGCGCGGCACGCCCGGTGAAGACCTGGTCATAGGCCCAGCCCATCACCACCAAGGCGGCGAACAGCAGCAGCATCAACACTGTTGGACGGTTCCCCAAGGGCGACTTGCACAGCCCGTCATAGATCAGCCAGCCCACGGCCAGCGATCCGCCCGAAATCGCGATCGCTTGCCAGATCGCCAGATCCGCCTTGGAAGGGTCGATCAGGAACAGGTTGGCGCCCGCCCAATAGGTGACCATCAGCAGCGCCGCGCCCGACAGCCAAGTCGAATAGCTTTCCCATTTGAACCAGATCAGGTGTTCGGGCATCCGCTCGGGCGCGACCAGATATTTCTGGACATGGTAGAAGCCGCCCCCATGGACCTGCCATTCCTCGCCATGCGCACCCTTTGGCAGATGCGGGGCCTTTTGCAGCCCCAGGTCCAGCGCGATGAAGTAAAAGCTGCTGCCGATCCAGGCGATGGCGGTGATGACATGGGTCCAGCGGGCTGCAAAGGCCAGCCATTCCCACAGCACAACGGTTTCCGGTATCATCTCAGCTGCCCCGATAGGTCGAATAGCCGAAAGGAGAGACCAGCAGCGGGACGTGGTAATGGTCGTCCTGCGACATGCCGAAGCGAATGGGAATCACGTCCAGGAATCGCGGGCTTTCCGCCGGAACCCCCGACGCATCCATCCAGGCGCCCGCATGGAATTCCAGTTCATAGGTGCCAGTGGCGAATTCCCCCTCGGGCAGGATCTGCCGGTCCGTGCGGCCGTCGGCATTCGTGGCCCAGCGTGCCAGTTCGGTCCGCTGACCACCGTCCAGCCGGTACAGCACGACCTCCATCCCTTCGGCGGGACGTCCCCGCGCAGTGTCCAGAACATGGGTTGTCAGAAATCCGGGCATTGCGTTCCTGTCCTTTCAAGGCCTTGCTCCCGTGATAGCCGATCCTGTGACGGCATCGACCGGCAGCATGGGCAAGGCAGTCTCAAGAATTGGTGTATAATCCGCTTCAATGATCCGCCAGACGCCCGGCTTCGGCCAGTTCAGCCTCGTCTGCCGGGGCGGCGCCGTTATAGAACCAGTTCAACAGGACAGCCGACACCGCTGCCAGAAGGATGCCGGAATGCACCAGCGGGTGGATCGCATGCGGCAGCCATTGCTTGAAATGGGGCGCGACCAGCGGGATCATCGCCATGCCGATGCTGATGGCCACGACGAACAGGTTGTGGCGGTTCGTGTGGAAGTCGACCCGCGACAGGATGCGGATGCCCGTGGCCGCGACCATGCCGAACATCACCAGTCCCGCACCGCCCAGGACCGTGGTCGGCAGGCTTTCGACCAGGGCGCCCATCTTGGGGATCAATCCCAGCACGATCATGATGACACCCCCCGCCACGCAGACAAAGCGCGAGCGGATCCCCGTGACGCCCACCAGCCCCACGTTCTGCGAGAACGAGGTATAAGGGAAGGTGTTGAAGATCCCGCCCAGCATCGTGCCCAGTCCGTCGGCCCGCAGCCCCGCCGCAAGCGAGGCCGAAGTGACGGGGCGTTTGCACATGTCGGCCAGCGCCAGGAACATGCCCGTCGATTCGATCATGACCACAATCATCACGAGGACCATCGTCACGATCATGACGGGATCAAAGGTGGGCAGGCCGAAATGAAAAGGCTTGATCATGGCGAACCAGGCGGCCTCTCCCACCTTGTCGAACTGCATCAGCCCCAAGGCTGCGGCCGCGATGCCGCCCACGGCGATGCCCAGCAACACCGCGATGTTTGACAGGAACCCCCGTGCAAAGCGCGAAATCATCAGGATCGTTCCCAGCACCAGGACCGTGATCATGATGTTCGTTCCTGCCGCATAGGCGGGGTTCGGCATGCTGGGCGCCAGGCGCGCACCTTCGGGGACGCCGCCTGCCGCCATGGCCTGATCCAGCCAGGCCTGCTGCACCGGATCGACCAGCAGGGGCGCCGTCGGACCGACCGGCAGCCCAAAGATCCAGTTGATCCCGATCGGCATCAGGCTGATGCCGATCGCCAAGATCACCGTTCCCGTCACCACCGGCGGAAAGAACCGCAGCACCCGTCCGATCAGCGGTGCCAGCAGCATGGCGATCAGCCCTGCCGCAATGATGGCGCCGAACAGCGCGCGTGCCCCTTCAACTCCGGGCGTCTGCCCCGCAATGGCAACCATGGGCCCCACGGCCGCAAAGGTTACCCCCATCATCACCGGCAGGCGGATGCCGAAATACTGGGTCATGCCAAGGCTCTGGATCATCGTTGCCAGACCACAGACGAACAGGTCGGCCGAGATGAGAAAGGCCACCTCCTCGGGCGACAGTTGCAGCGCACGGCCGACGATCAGCGGCACGGCGATCGCGCCGGCATACATGACCAGCACATGCTGAAAGCCAAGGGTGATCAGCCGCCCGGTGGGCAGCATCTGATCAACCGGGTGAACATGGGGGGCAAGGCGGTCGGACATGTCTGATCCCTGTGTCGCGGCGTCACCTGTCCCGTGAACATGGTGCGCGATGGCATGGTTGTCTTTTTGATCAGGACTAGCCCGACGCGGGAATTTCCCGAAACGGATTTTTCCCCGTGCTCTTGCTACAGTGTCCCGTCTGCCTGAAAAGGCGGCACCTGATGATGCAACCCTGCACCCATCCGACAGCCTGCCGGACCCTTTCGCCCGGCGGAAAATCCGGGAAATTGTCAAGGTTTCAACGGGTTCGATTTTCGCCTTGTTGCCCACGATTTTCCTGCGCATCTAAAGGCACCATCAACGGAGGCAAGAGAATGGCCGACCCGACACGTCGTCGTGGGCGCCCGCCCAAGGACATGCCGGATGCCCCCGGCACCGTTCAGGCACTGGACCGCGCGCTGGACCTGCTGGACCTGCTGGCCACGAGGCCCGGCCTGACCCTCAGCGAGGTGGCGGAACATGCCGGACAGCCGCCCTCCACGGTTCATCGCGTCCTGCACACGCTGGCAACGCGCGGCATGGTCGAAAGCGATCCTTCGACCCAGGCTTGGAACATCGGGCCGCAGGCGTTTCGCCTGGGTTCGGCGTTCATGCGCCGCTCGGGCATCGTGGAGCGCGCCCGCCCGATCCTGCGCGCCCTGATGGAGGATACCGGTGAAACGGCGAACCTCGGGATCCTCCAGGGTGACGCGGTCCTGTTCCTCAGCCAGGTCGAGACGCAGGAAACCATCCGCGCCTTTTTTCCGCCCGGTACCCGGTCGCCGTTGCATGCCTCGGGCATCGGCAAGGCACTGCTGGCCTTCGGGCGGCCGCAGGCGCCGATCCGGTCCGGCAGTCTCGCGCGCTTTACCGACAAGACCATCGTGGAACCCGATGCCTTGCAGGCAGATCTGGCAAGGATCCGGCAACGCGGCTTTTCCTTCGATGACGAGGAAAGAACCCGCGGCATGCGCTGCATCGCCGCGCCTGTCTTTGACCTGACGGGAGAGGCCATTGCCGGTGTTTCGGTCAGCGGCCCGACGCACCGCATCGGGTCGGAACATGTCAAGACGCTGGGAGCCATGGTGGCCGCCGCCGCTGCCAGCCTGACCGAGGCAATGGGCGGCCACCAGTCCCCCTGAGCTGCCTGTGGGCGCAGCCTTGCCGGCGCCGGTACGCGCCAAGGCCCAGTTGCCGAAAAACGTCAGGTCGGTTGGTAATCCCGGCACTCGCACAGCGAGACTTCGTTCGGTTTCCGGAACCGCGGCATCCACCCATGGCGGAGGATGCCGGCCGTTCAAGGACCGCAGCCCGCCCTTTGCACGAATAGGCTGCATGTCCAGATCAACGCTCCTGACCGCTCGATTTCTTGTCTCGACCATGATGGCCTGCCTCATGAGCGGCTATGACACGCTGTGCACATCAGCTCGGGGCCCGGTTTCATGGGGCGCTGGATGAAGGCGTTCCTGACGGCATGGCCCGCGGCCTTGCTGCTGTCATTGGTGGTCAGCCCCGTGGTCTTCAACCTGGCCCATCGGCTGACAGCGGCGCGGGCGCGCTGACGCACCCGCCCGACAGCATCAGTGGCCGCCGAAAAAGGCGTATTTTGCCACAAACAGTGCAGCAATGACCCAGGTCGCGGCATGAACCTCGCGCAGCCGGCCGGTCAGAAGCTTGATCAGCGCATAGCTGATGAAGCCGAAGGCCAGGCCGTTCGCGATGGAATAGGTGAACGGCATGGCGATGGCAGTCAGGACCGAAGGCGCAGCCTCCGTCACGTCCTCCCAAGCCACCTCGGCCAGTTCCCGCACCATCAGCGTCGCCACATAGAGCAGCGCGGGCGCGGTCGCATAGGCGGGCACCGACCCTGCCAGGGGGGCAAAGAACATGGCCGCCAGAAACAGCGCGCCGACGACCACCGCGGTCAGGCCCGTTCGCCCGCCCGCCTGAACGCCCGAAGCGCTTTCGACGTAAGCCGTGGTTGATGACGTTCCCAGCAGGGCTCCTGCCGTGATTGCCGTCGAATCGGCCATCAATGCGCGTCCCAGGTTGGCGTTCCGATGCGTCGGCCCTTCGGTCAGCAGGCCCGCACGCTTGGCCACGCCGATCAACGTGCCCGTGGCATCGAACACCTCGACCAGCACCATGACCAGCACCACCTGGAAAATGCCAAAGGTCAGCGCCCCCAGCAGATCCATCTGCAGGAACGTCGGCGCAATAGACGGCGGCATCGACAGGACGCCACTGAACTGGCTGACGCCCAGCGCGATGGCCGCAACCGTGGTCAGCAGGATGCCGATCAGGATGGCGCCTGTCACCCGCAGCGCGTCCAGCGCCACGATGACGAAAAAGCCGCCGATCGTCAGGAGGGTGCCGGTCTGCGTCAGGTCGCCCAGCGCCACCAGCGTCGCCGGATTGCCCACCACGATCCCCGAGGACTGCAGCGCGATGATGGCCAGGAACAGCCCGATACCGGCCGCAATGGCGCTGCGCATCGATGTGGGAATGCCCGCGATCAGCCAGCGGCGGATGCCCGTCAGCGACAGGAACAGGAAGATGAGGCCGCTGATGAAGACCGCGCCCAGCGCCTGTTGCCAGGTAAAGCCCATGACCCCCACCACCGTGAAGGCGAAGAAGGCGTTCAACCCCATTCCGGGCGCCATGCCGATGGGCCAGTTGGCCCACAACCCCATGATCAGCGACCCCAGCGCCGCTGCAAGGCAGGTGGCCACGAAGACCGCATCGCGGTCCATGCCGGTTGTGGACAGGATGTCCGGGTTGACGAAGATGATATAGGCCATCGTCAGGAACGTGGTGAAGCCTGCAATCACCTCGGTCCTGATGCTGCTGCCCTTTTGGGACAGCTTGAAGTAACGTTCCATGAACCCCCCTTGCGCGGCGTCTGCGGCCGCGATGCCGGTCAGCATGGTCGCGCCGTCTCGGCGCCACAATTGCCGCCCGCCGACAAGTCTTTCAATGCAAAATTGAAAGAGCCTTCATCTTCGTCCATCCGTTGATACAGAATTCGGCAGCCTCCATCTTGTCTGCACGCCTTCTGCAGGGTCTTGTGACAGCGTCACAATGCAAAGGACCGAGGGAAACGATGCGCTACAGCCGCGACCTGCGAGGATATGGCCAGACCCCTCCCGACCCACGATGGCCGGGCAATGCGAGGATCGCCGTCCAGATCGTCGTCAACTACGAGGAAGGTGGCGAAAACAGCATCGAGCATGGCGATACCGCTTCCGAAGCCTTCCTGTCGGAGATCATCGGGGCACAGCCTTGGCCCGGCAAGCGTCACTGGAACATGGAATCGATCTATGACTATGGTGCGCGTGCGGGCTTCTGGCGGCTTTACCGGCTGCTGAAGGACATTCCCGTCACCGTTTACGGCGTCGCCACCGCCTTGGAGCGCAACCCGGAGCAGGTCGCCGCCATGCAGGATGCGGCATGGGAAATTGCGACCCATGGCTTGAAGTGGATCGATTACCGCGACATCCCGCGCGAGGTCGAGGCCCAGCACATCGCCCGCGCCATCGAGTTGCACACCCGGATCACCGGAGAGCGTCCGCGCGGTTTCTACCAGGGCCGCACATCGATGAACACGGTCGTGCTGGGCTGCGAGGAAGGCGGTTTCGAATACCTTGCCGACACGATCGCGGATGATCTGCCTTATTGGCATGTCCACGAGGGCCGCCCGCAGTTGATGGTGCCCTATACGATGGACGCCAATGACATGCGCTTTTCCAGCGGCCAGGGCTTTGGGACAGGAGGCGAGTTCTTCGACTATCTGCGCGACAGCTTTGACATCCTCTATGCCGAGGGTGAAGCGGGCGCGCCCAAGATGATGTCCATCGGCCTGCATTGCCGACTGGCCGGCCGTCCGGGCCGAGCCATGGCGATCCGACGCTTTCTGGACCATGCCCGCTCGCACGAGGGCGTGTGGTTCGCGTCGCGGCTGGACATTGCGCGCCATTGGACGGTGACGCATCCCTATCAGGCATCCGATCGTCCCTCGCAGATGGAGCGTGACGCGTTCGTCGCGCGCTTTGGCGGCATCTACGAACATTCGCCCTTCATAGCCGAACGGGTCTGGGACGCCGAGATGGGGGCCGTTCACGACAGTGCCGGCGGACTGTCGGGACGAATGGCACAGATCTTCCGCAGCGCGTCGGCTGAAGAACGCCTGGCGGTGCTGCGCGCGCATCCCGATCTGGCCGGCAAGCTGTCCCAGGCAAAGCGGCTGACGGCCGACAGTTCGGCCGAACAGGCCAGCGCCGGGCTCGACATGCTGACCGATGAGGAACGCGCGCAGTTCATGCGCCTCAACGACGCCTATGTCGCCAAGCACGGCTTTCCCTTCATCATCGCCGTCCGCGACCATGACAAGGCGGGCATCCTTTCGGCCATGCAGGCCCGTCTGGACAACGATACCGCGACCGAACGTGACACGGCAGAACGCCAGGTCATCCGCATTGCCGAACTTCGCCTGCAGGAGGCCCTGAAATGACCAACCAGCCCAACAGAGACGCACCGCCCAAGGGCGCGCCAACGGGCGACATCGCCCCCGTCATCGTCGAACAGCATGCAGGCCCTTATGCCGGACCCGTGGCCGGCCTGCCGCCCCAGACGGGCATGACCACCGACACCGCGGTGTTCACGGACGCTTATGCCGTCATTCCTCGGACGGTCATGCGCGACATCGTCACCTCGTACCTGCCGGGGTGGCAGGGGATGCGCATGTGGATGCTGGCGCGGCCGTTGACGGGCTTTGCCGAGACATTCAGCCAGTACATCGTCGAACTGGCCGAGGGCGGCGGCAGCGATACCCCGGACGACGATCCGGAGGTCCAGCACGCCATCTTCGTGACCGGCGGCGACATGCAGGTGGTGATCGACGGCACCGAACATCTGCTGACCCCCGGCGGGTTCGCCTATGTCCCCCCAGGAACGCCGTGGAAGATCCGCAACAGGACCACCGGCCCGGCAGGCTTTCACTGGTGGCGCAAGCGGTGGCAGCCCTGTGCCGGGGTCGAGCGCCCCGATCCCATCGTGGTGCAGGAACAGGACCTGGCGCCTTCGATGATGCCGGACACGGACGGAGCCTGGGGCACGACCCGCTTCATGGACCCGGCCGACCTGCGCCACGACATGCATATCACCGTTGTCACCTTCAAGCCGGGTGGATCCATCCCCTTTGCCGAAACCCATGTGATGGAGCACGGCCTTTTCGTGCTGGAGGGAAAGGCCGTCTACCGGTTGAACCGTGACTGGATCGAGGTGGGGCCCGGCGACTACATGTGGCTGCGCGCGTTCTGTCCGCAGGCCTGCTATGCCGGCGGCCCCGGGCGCTTCCGATATCTGCTCTACAAGGATGTGAACCGCCACGCGCCCTTGTGGCCGAACCGCTGAACCCCAGCCCTGCGGTTTCCGGACAGGGAACCGCAGGACTGGCGGGCCGGTTGATCCGGACTCCATTGTGAAGGCTCAACCGATGCGTCGACAAACCCGGCTGATTGCGACCCTTGTTCTTGCCTTGCCGCTTCAGCCTGCTTTTGCCCAGGATGCGCCCGCGGATGCCGAGGTTGCGCCCTATCTGGATGATCGCTCCAGCCCCGAACAGGTCGTGGCGTCCCTCTACAGTGCCATTGACCGCAAGGAATACTTGCGCGCACAGCTATTTCGCGCCGGACACCGCCCCCGACTTCGACACCTTCCGCGAGGGATATGCGACAACGGACGGAGTGCGGCTGCGCGTCGGCACGGCCACGACTGACGGAGCCGCAGGCACTATCCATTCCCTGGTGCCCGTCGCGATCGAGGCGGTGACCAAGGCGGGCACCACGACCTATGTGGGCTGCTATCGTCTCAGCCAGGTTCAGCCCGCCGCGCAGGAACTGCCGCCGTTTCGGCCCATCCGGATCGACGAGGGCGCGTTGACTGAAACCGATGCGCCCTTTGATGAGGCGATGGGTGAATGTCAGCCTTGACGATGATGGCGCGGGATGTTCCCGCGCCTTTTCTTATTCAGCGGACAGGCCGGGGCCAAAGCGGTCCCAATCGGCAATGACCGTTTCCGCAAAGGCATTGCCCACACGAAAGGCATTCTCGGTCGCGGGACCGAAACCACCCGATTTTGCCGCCAGAGATTCGGCTGCCGTTTGCCCATCATGAGCGCGGTCAAAGTTCGAGGCAGTGCGCAGCACGGCGATCCGGTCAAAGTCGAGCCGTCCGGCCTCGTCTGCACGGCGCAGGGCCGTCAGGGTTGCATTATCCTCCATCTGGCTCATGCAGTAATCCGCCGCCCCATCGGACAGCAGGGCGACGTGACCCGCCACTTCATCCGCGATGGTCTGGCCGTGCCAGTAGGTATCGGCCGAAACCGACGCGCATACCATCACCGAAGGCTCGGCCCTGGCCGCCTCCTGCGTATAGCTGGCACGATAGGCGGCGGCGTCCTCTCCATCCGCAAGCTCCATGTCCTTGGTGGCCTCGAATGCCGCCGTCACCAAGGCAGGGTTCAGCGAAAACATCTCGGTTCCTGCGGTCCAGCCGGGCTTTTCGCCCGGTGCCTTGGCGCCTAGCTCCACAATCTGGCTGGTCCAGTCGTCGGGGGCGTCGCGGCTGTCGATCCGGTGAACCAGCCCAGCGTCGATCACGTGGTCGGCCCATGCCGCTGAGCCCAAGGTGCCGTTCTCGGGGTCAACGCCGGCGATGCCAGCGATCAGCACATAGGTTTGGGACAGGTCAACCAGATCCGAGAAGGCCACCGCCATGGCCGAGCTAGCGGCGTTGGCATAGCCCATCGTCGTCGTCATCACGCACAGATCCGCATTGCACGAAAGCGAATCGGCTTCCTTGGGCAGGCCGGGAATGGCGATCCTGTTCGGCAGGTCCAGGTTCTCCAGCCAAGGGGCGGCCTCGGCCTCGAACATGGCCATGACGAGCACCTTGGGCGCCACCGTTTCCTGCGCCAGCGCAGGCATTCCGGCCGCCAAGGCCATCAGCGCGACACTCGCCCTCAACAGACATGGTTTCATCCGATATTTCCTTCTTCTGTTTGTCAGGGGAATTAGCCAACCGTAGGCCCGCGCACCAGTGGCCGCGCCGGAACTGCCGGTGGCAAAGCGGCCTTTGCCCAAGGATCGGGCAAAGGCCGCAGCCAGCCGGTCACAGCTTGGTTGCACTGACCGGCGGCGTCGGGGTGCGCGCCCGGGCACGCCCTTCGCGCCACGTGATATAGCTGATGGCCCCGATCATGAGGCCGCCGCCCAGGATCACCCAGCCATCCAGCGGTTCATGAAACACCAGGACCCCCACAAGGCTTGCCCAGATCAGTTGCAGAAAGGTGACGGGCTGCGTCACCGTCAAGGGCGCGGCTGCAAAGGCCCGGGTCATCGTGTAATGCCCTGCCGTCGCAAAGACCGCCACGAGTGCGAGCCAGCCCAGTTGTGGCAATGTCGGCTGCACCCATTGCATGATGGCCAAGGGCGCCAACCCCGCCGAAACCGTCAGCGACATCATTGCCACCACGACCGAGGCTGAAACACGCCCGGACAGCTGCTTGGCCACCAGGTACGAAGCGCCAAACGCAATCGACGCGCCGATCTGGGAAAGATGCCCCGGATCCAGTTCCCGCAAGCCCGGCCGCAGCACGATCAGCGCGCCCAGCAGGGCCACGCCCACCGCCGCGATGCGCCGCAGGGCCAGACGCTCGCCCAGGAACAGCGCGGCTCCGATCGTCACGATGATGGGGTTCAGGAAACCGATGGCCGTCACCTCGGCCACCGTGATGCGAGACATGGCGTAGAACCAGGCCACGACGGCCACGACATGAAGCCCGCCACGCAGCAGGAACAGCCCCCAGATATCGCGGGAAAACCCTTGCAGCAATGCGGTCCGGATGACCGGCGCCAGAAAGAGCAGGCCAAAGAGAAACCGGATGAAAGCGGCCTGGGAGGCAGGCAGCGCCCCCTCTAGACTGCGGACGATGGTATTGACCGCGACAAAGCACAGGCCTGTCGCCAGCATCCAGCCGATCCCGATCAAATCACGGCGCCCATGTGTCTCGATCTGCATGATCTGCAAGTGCCGATTTTCCCGCGCCGGCGCAAGCCCCGGCGGCACGGGCCGTCCATGAAACCGCCGGGGCGTGGCAGCCGCCCCGGCGTTTGTCGATCCCACGGTTTCGGCGCGGGAAGACGCGCTTACAGTTGGGCCGCGACCTCGTCCGACAGGTCGAAATTGCCTGTCACGTTCTGGACGTCGTCATCATCCTCCAGCGTGTCGATCAGCTTCATCAGCTTTTGCGCCGTTTCCGCGTCGGCCACTTCGGAGGGCGATTGCGGTTTCCAGATCAACTTGGCGGTCTCGGATTCGCCTAGGCTGGCTTCCAGTGCGTTCGACACCTCGTTCAGCGCGGTATCGGCACAATAGATCCAGTGCCCTTCCTCATCGGTCTCGACATCGTCGGCCCCGGCCTCGATGGCAGCCAACATCACCGTGTCGGCGTCGCCTGCCGACAGCGGGTACACGATCTCTCCCACACGGTCGAACATGAAGCTGACCGAGCCCGTCTGCCCCAGGTCGCCGCCCGCCTTGGTGAAATAGCTGCGGACATTCGAAGCCGTTCGGTTGCGGTTGTCGGTCATCGCCTCGACCACCAGCGCAATGCCGTTGGGGCCATAGCCCTCATAGCGGATCTCTTCGTAGTTCTCGGCATCCCCGCCCTGCGATTTCTTGATCGCGCGGTCGATCACGTCCTTGGGGACAGATTTCGCCTTGGCTTCCTTGACGGCCAGCCGCAGGCGCGGGTTCTTTTCGGGATCGGGATCACCCATTTTCGCGGCGACGGTGATTTCCTTCGCCAGTTTTGAAAACAGCTTCGAGCGCAGCTTGTCCTGCCGGCCCTTGCGATGCTGAATATTGGCCCATTTGGAGTGACCTGCCATGTCCGGTCGTCCTTCGCAGTGCTGAAGTGAATATCGGGCGCTTTTAGTCCAGCCTTGCCCCTTATCGCAAGAACCCGATGCAGGCATGGCGCGTTCGGCTTCGGTCCTCGATCCGGGCCGGGACGGGGACGATACATGACGACACCGCAGATTATGCTGTTCTCGCTGCTGGGGGTGATCATCATCCTGATGCTGTGGGGGCGCTGGCGCTATGACCTTGTTGCCTTCGGAGGGCTGATCACAGCGGTTATCATGGGCATCGTGCCAGCGGACGACGCCTTTGCGGGCTTTGGGAATCCCACGACGGTGATCGTGGCGCTGGTGCTGATCGCCACGGCGGGGCTGAGCCGGTCCGGCGCCGTTGCACAACTGGCGCGGCTGATCTCGGGCAAGGACCGCGGGACCATGGGCCACATTCTTGTCTTCGGTGCGGTGGGCGGCCTCCTGTCCGGCTTCATGAACAACATCGCGGCCCTTGCCATGCTGATGCCGGTCGATCTGCAAACGGCGCGCAAGGCCGGGCGCGCGGCCGGGTTGACGCTGATGCCCCTGGCCTTTGCGACAATTCTCGGCGGGATGCTGACCCTGATCGGAACGCCGCCGAACCTGATCGTGTCCGGCTTTCGCGCAGATGTGCTGGGCGAGCCTTATCGCATGTTCGACTTTCTTCCGGTCGGCGGCGCGGTGGCCTTGGCAGGCATCGCCTTCATCAGCCTGATCGGATGGCGGCTGATTCCCCGGCACGATAACGAGCGTGGCGGAGAGATGGCCGGGCCCCAGCGCCGCTATTTCGCGACACTGGTTGTCGTTCCCGGCAGCCTGGCCCTGTCCAGACGCGTCGAGGATGCGCGTGCCGAGGCCGCCAAGGCCGGTGTCCGCATCATCGGCCTGCGACGCCGCGGACATGAACTGGAAGGAAAGCTGGACGAACAAACATTGGAAGACGGCGACGTTCTGGTTCTCCGCGCCGATCCGGCGGCATTGGACGAATTCCGGTCGACCAGCAACCTGGCCTTTCCCGACGGGCGGGCCGAGGCGCGGGCCCGCAAGGATGCCGAAGGCCAGCAGTTGATCGAATGTCTTGTTTCCGCCACGTCGGACCTGGTCGGGCGTTCGGCCCAGTCGTTTGGCTTGTTGAACCGGCATGACAGCGTGCTGATGGGCCTGAGGCGGAACGGGGTGGCGCTGCGGCGTCCCCCTTCGCGAGAGATCCTGCGCTCCGGCGACCTCCTGCTGCTGCTGACGCCCGAAAGCCGGATGGATGACACGCTGGTGGCGGCCACCCTCCTGCGCCTTGATGGAGGCAGCCTGCCGGTCCAGCGAGAGCGCCACATGCGCAGCGCGGTGGGTCTCTTTGCGCTGGCCGTTCTGGCGGCGTCCGTGGGGCTGACGACCATGCCCATCGCGCTGGCATGCGTCATCATCGCCTATGTCCTCTTCGGCGTTCTTTCCGTGCACGAGATCTATGACCACGTTGATTGGCCGGTCATCGTGCTGCTGGGTTCGATGATCCCGCTCGGTCTGGCGCTGGACAGCACGGGGGGATCGGTGCTGATCGCCAGCGGCCTTGCCCGACTGGCCGAAGGTTATCCTGCCTGGATCGCGCTGGTGCTGTTGATGGGGGCGACGATGACCCTGTCGGACATCCTGAACAACAACGCGACCACGATCATCGCGGCACCGGTCAGCATCCGTCTGGCCGAACAGCTGCAGGTTCAGCCGGACGCCTTTCTCATGGGCGTGGCCGTGGCGGCATCCTGTGCCTTCCTGACCCCCATCGGGCACCAGAACAACACGCTGATCCTGGGCCCCGGCAACTATCGCTTTGGCGATTACTGGCGCATGGGCCTGCCGCTGGAGATCATCGTGATGTCTGTCTCGGTGCCCCTGCTGCTGATCGTCTGGCCCCTCTAGGGTGCACAAACGAAAACGCGGCCCGATGGGCCGCGTGATGCGTCAGACCTGCTGGCCCGGATCAGAGAACGGAAGCGCCGCCCAGAATGCGACGGACTTCGCCTTCGCGGGTCAGGCCCTTGGCCGAAAGGTCTTCGTCCGACAGATCATTCAAGCGGCTCAAGGCGCGCATCTGCGGGCTTGCTTCGGCCAGCATGATCATGAAACGGCCGACGGCACGGAAAGGCGCCAGCAGAGCGGCAGCCGAAAAACCGATGGATTTGTGTTCAACAGAAGCGATGGTCGCCATTTGGAAACTCCTTGCAAGTGACAAAGTCGTTTCCTCCCCTGCGTCCTAGATCGTTGTTTTCCCCTTCGATCACAACCGCCGATGGTGCATGGCAGCCTTGCGGCTGGCTCAACGGAGCATGAACGGCTTGTTAACCCGCCAGCGGCCAGATCATGGGAATCAGCAGCGACGCCACGATCGCCATCAGCAGGTTCAACGGCAGGCCAACCTTGATGAAGTCGGTAAAGCGATAGCCCCCGGGGCCATAGACCAGCGTGTTGGTCTGGTAGCCGATCGGCGTCGCGAAACTGGCCGATGCCCCCATCATGACCGCAATCACGAGGGGGCGCGGATCAACACCCAAGGTGTGCCCGAGGCTGATCGCCACCGGCGTCACGATGACTGCGACCGCGTTGTTGGTCACGGTTTCGGTCAATGTCGTGGCCAGCAGATAGACTGCCAGAACCAGGGCCCAGTGCGGTAGGGATACAAGCCAGGGCGCCACATGATCCACGACCAGCTGCACCGCACCGCTTTGTTCCAGTCCCGCGCCAACCGCCAGCATGGCAAAGATCAGCGCCATCAGCCGGCCGTCGACAAAGGACAAGGCCTCGTCCGCATCGATGCAGCGGGTTCCCAGAACCACGGCCACGCCGATGAACGACAAGAGCAGGATGGGCGCGACCTCGAAGGCGGACAGAACGATGACGCCCACGAGTGTCGCCACCACGATCGGCGCATGCTTGCGGCGATAAGCGCGGTCCGACGGCGCGTTCACCTCAACCATGTCCATGTCGCGTGACAGGCGCTGGATGTCGGCGGCGGCACCTTCCAGCAGCAACGTGTCCCCCACGCGGACCACCAGATCGTCCAGCTGCCGCCCGATGTTCTGGTTCTTGCGGTGCGCGGCGAGCACGTAAACACCATAGCGCCGGCGCAGGCGCATGGACCCCAGGGACCGCCCCACCATGTGGCAACCCGGCGTGATCAGCACCTCGACCGTGGAGGTCTGGACCGAACTCAGCTTATCGACCATGCGGAGGTCCTTGTGGGACTGCAGGCCAAGGACCTCGGACATGGGTGTGCGCAGCACCACGCGGTCGCCTTCCTCCAGCCGGACCGCCGGCAGGTCGCGTCGCAGCGATGCATCGCCGCGCAGCACGTCGATCACGCGCGCACTCTCCCGGGCAAAGATATCGGTTTCATCCAGTGCCTTGCCGATCAGCGCCGATCCTTCGGGAATGGCGACCTCGGTAAAGAACTTCATCTTGCTGCGGCCGCCCAACAGTTGCGACATCGAATCGCGGTCCGGCAGCAGGCGCGGCGCGAAGATCAGAAGATAGATGACCCCGACGATCGCCATTGGGAAACCGACCCATGTGATCTCGAAGATCGTGAAATGCTCCATGCCCGAGGCGCGCGCCACCCCGTCCACAAGCAGGTTGGTCGAGGTGCCGATCAGCGTCATCGTCCCACCCAGGATCGACAGGTAGGACAACGGGATCAGCAGTTTCGAAGGGGATTTGCCCATCTCCTTGGCCAACTGCATGAAGATCGGCATCATCACGACAACCAGTGGCGTGTTGTTCACAAAGGCCGACATGGCGCAGACGACGCAGGACACCAGTCCCAGGGTCATGGCCGGATGCGCCCCCGCATGCCGCGCCGCCCGTTGGCCGATCCAGTCGAGCGCACCGGTGCGCACCAGCCCGCCGACGATGATGAACATGAAGGCGATCGTCCAAGGAGCCGAATTCGACAACACACCCGAAATGGCGCCGACATCAAGGATGCCCAAGGACAGCAGCGTCACCGCCCCCAGGATGGCCGTCACCTCGGGCGGATAGGTTTCGCGGATGAATAGGGTCAGCATCCCGGCAATGATGAAGATCGTCACCAAGGCACTGGTCATTCCGGTCAGTTCAAATCCGAACATTCATCACTCGCTTTATGAGCAGGCGCCGTCGGCAAACAGCAGTACTGTTCGCAGGATTGCCGCGGCCTCGCAAGATTCTTTGCCGTTGCGGCAAGACGCTCAGGCCGGATGGGTCTGGGCCAAGCGGCCCCCATCGCGTACGGGCTGGATGCTGCGCGCCAAGCCGGTGCGGTCGTCGGTTTCGACCAGCACGCCCGACAGCGTTGCCTCGCCCTCGGCAGGGGTGAAACGGTCGCGATTCATCCCGGTGATGAAGCGGCGCAACGGCTCGGCCTTGTCCATGCCGATCACGCTGTCATAGTCACCGCACATCCCGGCATCGGACTGGAATGCCGTTCCGCGCGGCAGAACCTGCGCATCGGCCGTCGGCACATGGGTGTGGGTTCCCACCACAAGGCTAGCGCGGCCGTCGCAGAAATGACCAACCGCCATCTTTTCGCTGGTGGCTTCGCAGTGGATGTCCACAAGGGCCGCCTGCACCATGCCTCCCGGCGGATGCGCGCGCAGCACGGCGTCCAGAGCCGAAAAGGGATCGTCATAAGGCCTCGACATGAACACCTGGCCAAGGGCCTGGGTGATCAGCGCCTTGCGTCCGCGCGCGTCGGCAACGACCGTTGCCCCCCGTCCGGGTGCTTCGCGGGCAAAATTCAGGGGCCGCACGATGCGCGGATCACGCTCGATATAGGCCAGCATGTCCTTCTGGTCGAAGGCATGATCGCCCAGTGTCAGCGCATCCGCACCCGAATCGAGCAAGAGCTGTGCGTGTCCTGCCGTGACGCCACGCCCGCCGCTGGCATTTTCCGCGTTCACGATGACCAGATCGGCCTTCAAACGCGCCTTCAGGCCCGCAAGGCGTTCGGTGATCGCCTGACGGCCGGACCGGCCCATCACATCGCCAAGAAACAAGATCTTCATGCTATCCTGCTATGCCAAAGCTTCGCTGCGCTCAAGCGCGGACATGAAAAAGGCCGCCCAAAAGGCGGCCTTTCGAAACGTCGCACAAGGTGCGTATCGGATCAGACGAACTGAACGTTCGTTGCCGACTCGCGACCGTCGCGGCCACGCTCCAGCTCATAGGTCACCTTCTGGCCATCGGCCGGAGCCGACAGGCCTGCGCGCTCGAGAGCCGAGATGTGCAGGAACACGTCCTGGCGGCCGCCTTCCGGCTGGATGAAGCCGAAGCCTTTGGTGCTGTTGAACCATTTCACGGTGCCGTTGGCCATCGTGAGATCTCCTGTCTAGTATACCACCCGCGGAATGCAGTGGCTTGGCCGTCAGATTAACAAAGCAGACTGAAGGCAGAACCAGACAGGATGCAGAGAATATAACGTAGCCAGCACTAGATAGGCCGCCTTAACCCTTATTGCAAGAAGAACTTGGTGCCGGTTGAGGGATTTGAACCCCCGACCCCCTGCTTACAAGGCAGACGCTCTACCACTGAGCTAAACCGGCATCTGCGATGCGTTACCGCGCCGGGCGGGTTTCTGCAACCCACCTGTCGCACCGCCAAGGTTCATTCGTGCCAGAAGTGCCACCGCCAGCAGCCCGACCGCCATGACCAGCAGTGCCGCTGGGGCGGCATTGCCCAGATCCTCGAGACTCGCGCGCTCGTGCGTCCGGGTGGCAAGCGTTTCGTAATTGAAGGGGCGCAGCAGCAGGGTTGCCGGCAATTCCTTCACGCAATCGACAAAGACCAGAAGCAGCGCTGCCCCGACCGAGCCGCGCATCAGCGGCAGAAAGACGTCGCGCAGCACCCCCGCATTGTCGCGCCCCAGCGAACGTGCCGCCATCGGCAGCGACGGTGGCACCCGGGTAAAGGCTCCGTCGATCGCCCCCTGACCGATGGCAAAGAACCGTACCACATAGGAAAGGGTTATGGCGGCCCCCGTTCCCGTCAAAATCAGCCCCGGATCATGACCGGTCAGCGCGGCCCAGGCATCGGCGACCCGGTGGTCCAGGGCCGCCAGCGGGATCAGGATGCCGACAGCCAGAACGGCCCCCGGCGCGGCATAGCCCACCGTTGTCACCGGCAACAACAGCCGTGGCAGCGCACGCCCTGACAGGCGCGTGCCATAGACCATCACCAGGGCCAGCATGACCGTCAACATCGAAGCTGCGGCACCCAGGCTGACCGTGTGCCAAGCCGCCCGCAGCAGTCCCGGCGTCACCCATCCCTGCGGATAGGCAAGGGCATAGGTGGCGATCACGCCCACGGGCAGCAGAAAGCCCATCGCAAAAGGAAGCGTGCAGGCCAGCGTCGCCAGCAGTCCGGGCAAAAGGCGCAACCGCTGCCGCTGGATTGGGCGCGGCTGGCGTGCGCTCTGGTGGTAACGGGCGTTTCGACGGCCGAACCGCTCCCACAGGGCCAGAACGATGACGATCAGCAGGATCACGCAGGCGATCTGTGCCGCCCCGCCCGCGTTCCGACGCTCGAGCCAGGTGGTGAAGATTCCGGTGTTCAGGGTCTGAACGCCGAAATAGCTGACAACGCCATAGTCTGCGACGGCCTCCATCATCGCGATGGCGGAACCCGCGACAATGGCCGGACGGGCCAGCGGCAGCCCCACGCGGCGGAACAGCCCCCAGGGGCCGGTGCCAAGGGCACGGGCAACCTCGTAGGCGCTGCCCGATTGTTCGTGCAGCGCGGCGCGCGTCAGCAGGTAGACATAAGGGTAAAGCGCCGCACCCAGAACCACGATTGCCGCCTCCAGCGACCGGATGCGCGGAAACCAGTAGTCGCGTGCGCCCTCCCATCCGAACCATCCGCGCAGGGCGATCTGCACCGGCCCGGAATAATCCAGAAAATCCGCCAGCGCGTATGCGCCGATATAGGCCGGAACAGCCAAAGGCAGCAGCAACAGCCATTGCAGCGCACGGCGCCCCGGAAAGTCATACATGCAGACCAGCCAGGCGGCCCCCGCCCCCATGGCGGCCGCCAGCGCGCCCGTGCCCAAGGCCAGCATGACCGTGTTTGAGAAATAGCGGGGCAGCACCGTGGACAGCAGATGCGGCCAGATGTTGTCCGTCGGGCGAAAGGCCATCCAGATGACCGCGATGACGGGCATCAGGACCAGCGCCGCCACCAGCACCGCGCTGATGGACCAGCCCCGACCACCCCCCTGCCTCAGGGCATGGTCATGATGTCTGCGCGTCTTGCGGGTCCGGGTCATGGTCCGGGCACTAGGGCAAACCCGTTTGACTGTCCACGGCGGACCGTTAATCTGCGCCCAACGGACCGGCACGGCCCGGCAGACAGACAAGAACGACGGGACAGCGGCATGCAGATGGTTTTCCACTTGGGGGTGCACGGCACCGACGGCGACCGCATGCTGAAGACGCTGCTGAACAACCGGGCCGTCCTGCAGAAGGCCGGGACCGAGGTGGTCACGCCGAACCGCCATCGCGGCATCTTCGACGAAGCGCTGAAATCCCTGGGTGGCGGCACCGCCACCCCCGAGATGGAACAGATCATGCTGGACGCGATCCTGGACAGCGACGAGCCGCAACGCGTCGTGATGTCAACGCCGACCTTCATGGGGGCCCCGGGGCGCGCGGTCGGGCGGGAGGGACTGTATCCCCAGATGGGCCTGCGGGCGGCTGCGCTGTCGCGCCTGTTCCCTTCGGCCAGAACCGAGTTCTTTCTGGCGCTGCGCAACCCCGCGACCTTGCTGACCGAGGTGTTGCCGCAATTCGCGGGCGGCGGTTACGACAACCTGATGCAGGGCTGCGATCCGCTGAACCTGCGCTGGCGCGTGCCGGTGCAGCAGCTGGTGCGGGCGGCGCAGGGGCGGCGCATCGTGCTCTGGTGCCACGAGGACGTGCCGCTGATCTGGCCCGAGGTGGTGCGCATGGTCGGCAACATGGCCCCCGAGGTGCCGCTGTCTGGCGGCCTTCTCTACATGCACGAGATCGTGGGGGATCTGGGCATCGCCCGCCTGCGGGACGCGATGGCCGGGCATGACCGCCTGACCGTGGCGCAGCGCCGCCAGATCTGGGGCGACATGATCGGGACCCACGCCCAGCCGGACACGCTGGACCAGGCCGTGGACCTGCCCGGCTGGACCCAGGAGACGGTCGACCAGGTGACGGCGCACTATCACGCCGATCTGGGCGAGATCGCGGTCCTGCCGGGGGTCGAGTTTCTCCTGCCCTGAGGGTCAGGCCATGCCGAGGGCGGTCTTGTACATCTCGAGGATCGCTTCCTCTTCGGCGATGTCGTCGCGATCGCGCTTGCGCAGGGCCACGATCTTTTTCAGGATCTTGGTGTCATAGCCGCGCGCCTTGGCCTCGGCCATGACCTCTTTCTGGCGCTCGGCGATGTCCTTCTTCTCGGCTTCCAGCTGCTCGAACTGTTCGATGAACTGGCGCAGCTCGTCGGCTGCGACGCCATAGGCCTGGTCGTCTGGCATCGGATTCGTCCCTTCTGTCCTTTTGGCCGCCGTGTTAGGCGGTCTTGCCCGGCGGTGCAATCGCCGCTAGGGGCGGACGAAATGCCACAACCAAGGGGGCAGCCATGGGCCTTTACGACTGGATCATCTGGACGGGCGCCGCACTGACCCTGTTCGGCCTTTGCGCGCTGGTCTGGTGCATCCTGACGGTCAGCCGTGCGCGCAGCCGGGGGCTGGACGACGCCGCCCTGCGCGACAGGATGCGCGGTGTGCTGGCCGTCAACATGGGCGCGCTGGCCGCCTCGACCATCGGGCTGATGATGGTGGTCATCGGCATCATCCTCAAGCCATGAGGGTTCTGATCCAGCGGGTCCTCGACGCCTCGGTCACGGTCGAGGGGCAGGTGATCGGCCGCTGCGGGCCGGGCCTGCTGGTCCTGGTCTGCGCCATGCAGGGCGATGACGAGACGGCAGCCGACAGGATGGCGGCCCGCGTGGCCCGGCTGCGGATCTTTCGCGATGATCAGGGGCGCATGAACCGTTCGGTGCAGGATGCGGGCGGCGAAGCGCTCGTGGTCAGCCAGTTCACGCTGGCCGCGGACCTGCGCAGCGGCAACCGCCCGGGATTTTCCTCGGCGGCGGCGCCTGCAGATGGCCAGCGGCTTTATGACCGTTTTGCCGAAGCGCTGCGTGGGTTGGGAGTTGCCGTGGAAACGGGGCGGTTCGGCGCCGACATGCAGGTCGCCCTGGTCAACGACGGACCGGTGACGATCTGGATGGACAGCGCAGACCGCGCTTGACTTTCGGCCCCATCTGCCCCATCTGAGCCTTGTCGCCGTCCGCTGCCGCGTGAGCAGCCTCCGGGCCCTGCCCGACTGACGCCGACACTCATTCCAGTTTCCCATTCACGCGGGGAGGCAGCAGGCATCCTCGTATCGCGCCTGCACCCCTGCCACGAGCCGCGCCCCGTTGCGCGGCCCCTGCCCTTGCGTCCGATACGGGGGATGCAGGGGACGAAAGATGTTTATGGAACAGAACAATACCCGCCGCCGGCCCGTACGTGGTGCAAAACCCTCGCCGCGCACTGCCCCGAACGGCCTGTCGGCCAATGAAGGCCGCCGTGCGCCCGCGCGTGATCCGCTGCCCACCGGTCCCTTTGCGGACATGGGCATCGACCACCGCATCAACGCCAATATCGCCGCCATGGGTCTGACCAAACCCACGCCGATCCAGGAACAGGGCATTCCCGCCGTGGTCGAGGGTCGCGACGTGCTGGGCCTGGCGCAGACCGGTACCGGCAAGACGGCCGCCTTCGGCCTGCCGATGCTGACGCGCTTGATCAAGTTCGGCAAGAAGCCCGACCCCAAGACCTGCCGTGCGCTGATCCTGGCGCCGACGCGCGAACTGGCCACCCAGATCGCGACCAACATCGACGCCTATGCCGAAGGCACCCCGATCCGCAGCTTTCGCGTCGTGGGCGGCGCCTCGATCAACGTGCAGACGGAACGCCTGTCGCGCGGCGTCGACGTGCTGATCGCCACGCCCGGTCGCCTGATGGACCTGATCGAGCGTCGCGCGATCAGCCTGGAGGCCACCACCTATCTGGTGCTGGACGAGGCCGACCAGATGCTGGACATCGGCTTCATCCACACGCTGCGCAAGATCGCGCGGATGCTGCCCCGCGAACGTCAGACGCTGATGTTCTCGGCCACGATGCCCAAGCTGATGCAGGAACTGACGGACACCTACCTGACCAACCCGGTCAAGGTCGCCGTGAACCCTCCGGGCCAGGCCGCCAAGAAGATCGAGCAGGGCGTGCACTTCACGACCCA
>NZ_JBKGUN010000035.1:0-27910 GCF_046462195.1 Paracoccus sp. (in: a-proteobacteria)
GCGCGCGACGCGCCCGACGAGGACCGCATGCGGGTTCTGACCGGCGCGCAGATGATGATTGGCGTGGACCGGCTGGATTATTCCAAGGGCATTCCGCACCGGTTCCGGGCCTTTCAGTTGCTGCTGGAAAAGATCCCCGACCTGCACGAGAAGATCTCGTTCCTGCAGATCGCGCCGCCAACCCGCGGAGAGGTTGATGCCTATCAGACCATCCGTGAGGAAACCGAGCATCTGGCCGGGCGCATCAATGGCCAGTTTGCGACACTGAACTGGACGCCGATCCGGTTCATCCATCGGCCGTTTCCCCGCCATGTGCTGGCCGGGCTTTACCGGCAGGCCCGCATCGGGCTGGTGACCCCGCTGGCGGACGGCATGAACCTGGTGGCCAAGGAATATGTCGCGGCCCAGGATCCGGACGATCCCGGTGTGCTGATCCTGTCCCGCTTTGCCGGGGCTGCCGAAACCATGACCGAGGCACTGATCATCAACCCTCATGACCCTCATGACCTGGCGGTTGCCATGGCCCAGGCCATGCGGATGTCGCGCGAAGAGCGCCGCGATCGCCACGCGGCCCTGCTGGAGGATGTCATCAAGCACGACGTGGCCTGGTGGTCGGCAACCTATCTCAAGGCCTTGGGGGCCTAGCGAGCGAATCGGCACTGCGTCGCCTTATTGCCCGGTTGTCGGGCAAGCGGGCCGGTTTCTGCCCATGGGGCCGACAGTGGCAGGTCCGGGTGCCGCAATGCCGCATAGTGCGATGACAGCGTGCCGCCTCCGGTTCATGATGAAGGAACGAAGCGCGGGATTGCTTCGTGTCGCTCCTCCTCCGGTCTGGAAACGGACCCATTCCCAAGGTCGTCGGGCCTGCCGCATCCTCCTCCCTGCGGCAGGTCCGGCGGCCCCTTTGGGCCTAGTCGACCAGCGCCGCCACATAGCGCAGGGCCGCGCCATAGCCCGCCAGTCCCAGTCCCGCGATCACTCCGTCGGCGCGTTTCGAAACATAGGAATGGTGGCGGAAAGCCTCGCGCTTGTGGATCTGGCTGATATGAACCTCGATCACCGGGCCGTCGAAGGCATTCAGCGCATCCAGCACCGCGACGGAGGTATGTGTCAGCGCCGCCGGGTTGATGACGATGGCCGAGGCTTCCAGCCGCGCTTCGTGGATCCAGTCGACGATCTGGCCTTCCCAATTTGATTGCAGAAAGCGGATGTCATGGGGAGCGGCGGCCTTCCGGCACATCGCCTCCAGGTCGGCCAACGTTTCGCGGCCATAGATTTCAGGCTGCCGCTGGCCCAGCAGGTTCAGGTTCGGGCCGTTCAGGACAAAGATCAGCGACATGGGTCTTCCTCGAGATATGCGCCCTTGTTACCGCAAGGCCCGCGGCCTGTCAGCCGGGAAGGGCCGTGACCGGCGCGGCTTGTCCTTGCGGGTCGATCAGACGCAGCACGGGCGGGTTCGCTGTCAGCACCGCGATTGCACCCGGGCCTGCGGGTGGGCTGCTCCAGCGGGTGGCACCGTTGGGCGCCGTCAGGACCAGCCGGTCGCCCAGCATCTGCATCCGTCCCGGCCCGTCCGCCTGCCACAAGGAGTGGCCATTTCCCATCAGGCGCGGTCCTGTTTCGGGATCATTGAACAAGGCTGCCGCGCCATCGGCCGCCCACAGGGTTTGACCCGGCAGCAGGGAGGCCGTCAGGCGGTCGTTCGCCTGACATTCCCCTGCCAGACTGCGGGTCAGCAGGGCCGCCACCGCAGTCCCGTCCCATCCGTTATGAGCGACGGCGGCCCGCAGGATCATCAGCTTGGCCAGCGCGGCAACCGGGGTCAGATCCCCTGCACCGATGGCCCCTGTTTCGGCGATCCAAGCCCCGGCAGCATAATGAAACGCCCCCACCCGGCCGCGGATGGCGCGACTGGCGATCACGGTGGTCACGTCCTGCGCCTGTGCCCGCAGCAGCGCCTCGCGCATGCCCCCGCTGCCCGAAGGTACATTGCCTTCACCAAAACCCTCAAGGACCAAGCCCGTCGCGCCCGATGCCACGGCTGCGTCGATCATCTGCGCCAGCAAGGGGCGGGACCCTTGGTGATCGGCGGGAATGGCCGGGATCTGGACAATCCTCTGGCTGTTGATGCTTTCCGCAATGGCTTCAAGCTGCGCGCGAACCCTTGCCCGCGCGCCGAAATCGTCCAGCGACAGGGCGGGCGCGGCCGGGCCGGGCAGGGGAACCGCGGCCCCGTGCCGGATGCCGATCCCCGCCGTGGCGAGAGGCGGGCAGAAGGGGCTGTCGAAGGCCGCGAATTCCGTTGACGAGACCTTCAGGGCTCGCGACCCGCGCATCAGCAACCCGTCAAAGAAGATCGCCACCTCGGGCAGGCGCAACCGCGTGGCAGCCAGGGCCCCTGCCAGATTCGCAAAAGCATCGCTGCCGGCGTTCAGGGCAAGTCCTTCCGGCGTTTCGGTCAACAGGGGCAATTGGGATCCGGTCAGGATCACCGGCTTTGACAAGCAGGCCCGCGCCATTCCCAGACCGTCGAAGACGTTCAACAGCAGGGGCAGGGCCGCGCCGGAATAATCCATCGTGTCCGTGCCGTGCAGGATCACGAAACCGTCGTGGTCATCATAAAGATCCAGCACCCGCTGCGCCATCCTGCACCAGTCGATGGGGCGCAGGTCGGTGCTGTCCAGCGTGCCGGTTCCCTTGTCCGAGAAACGCAGGCCGGTGTCGAAGTGCAGATCATGGCCGGGCAGGGCGGCGGCCAGCGAGGGGCCCATCAGGTCCCTTGCCGCATTGGCGAAGCGGTCCGAGGACATGGGCGTCAGAGGCTGACCTGCGCAAGAGATCGTGCCGCCGGTGTTGATGATGCAGATCCGCATGAGGCTCCCTTTTCGACCGCTATAGGCCGGTCAGGGCCTGTCGATCCAGCCCCGCAGGAAGGATTCGATGTTCAGCGCCGGATCATCCGAAACCCAGCCATTCTCCTGCACGATCACCGTGCGCAAGCCGGCGGCACGGGGGATCTTGGCGGCAGCCCGGCCAAAGGCAGGCGTTGTGACGCGTAGCCCGCAGAGGGGGTCGTTCTCGTGCGCGTCCAGCCAAGGCCAGCACCAGCGCGCCCGGGGGCAAAGTCTCGAATACGCTCCAGCGCACGGTCAAGGGCCGCCAGCCAGTCCTCGTGCCCCGCGCTGATCGGCAGCGGCAGGGTCAGGTGGCATCCTTCGCCACTGCCCTGTTCCTGCGCATGGCCCAGATAGAAGAGATAAAGGCCTGCGGGTCGGCAGGAACTGAAACGGTCAACACATCAGCACGGTCGGCACAGATCTGCTGCGTTCCGTTGCCGTGGTGAACGTCGCTGTCCAGCACCGCGACGCTTGGATGATGGGTCCTGAGGGCTTGCGCAGCAACGGTGGCGTTGTTCAGGAAGCGATGGCTCGCCGTCGTATCGGCATCGGCGTGATGCCTATGCCGACAGCGAAGCGCTAGGCCACCTGCGCGCCCCGAACCACGGCCACGACCGCAGCCAACGCGCTGTCCACGCCGCGCAGGGCAGAGGAATAGATATTGCGCCCCAATAGGCAGCCAGTGTCCGCCATATGCCAGCCCGCGCGCCCGAGGATGCCGCAAGGATAGGTCTGCCGCCTTCTGCGGATGAAGGTTCGGCACCACCTCTGGACCTGCACCCGGCGCCGCCTGCCATTCGGCCCCTGTTCTTGCCAGGAAATCCAGATGGCGCGCCGTGTGGACCTGCCGCAGGGCGCGCGTGATCCCCTTCAGGGGGGATGGGCGACAATCAGGCCGCCATTCGATCCTCTTCAACAGACGAGCGCCCGGTTCGGGACTTCCTAGTCGGGTGGGGCCACGCCGCGCAGCATCCAGAACCTGGGATCGTGCAGCGCTTTCGGGGGTGGGAAAGCAGAGCAGGATCATGATGCCGAGGCCGCATTCCTGGCCGGATCAGGGCAAGCCTCAGAACCCCGAATGGGTTTCCAGAAAACTCGCCTCTTCGGCGGTGCTGTCGCGGCCGAGAACGCTGTTGCGGTGCGGAAAACGGCCGAAACGGGCGACGATGTCGCGATGCTCGCGCGCGAAATGCAGCGAGTGTTCATTGCCAAGCACCTCGTACAAGGTGACCGAGCGGTTCTGATCGGCCAGATCCTCGCTGTGCATGAAGGGCAGATAGAAGAACTGCCGCCGCTCCGGCGTCTGCTCCTGGTCATACCCCTCGTCCAGTGCGGTTCGAGCATGATGCAGCGCCAGCTCATTGCTTTCAAAGCTGCGGCCGCTGCCGCGAAAGATGTTGCGCGGGAACTGGTCCAGCGCGATCACCAGCGCCAGCGCGCTGTCGGCTCCGATCGACCAGTCCTCCAGCTGTCCTGCATGTGCGGCCTCGTAGGTATCGCCAAAATCGTCGCGGATGCAGGTATCGATATCATCCGACTTGGCAAACCAGTAAGGGCGCATCTCGTCCGAAAACCAGAAATCCAGTACCTGCTGCGCGGTCTTGATGGTCATGTCATTCTCCCTTGGAGTTGCCGTATGGGTCAAGGGTGGGCCCAATCGACCGAACGAGCAAGGGGATAGCTGTTCGTTTTCTGCGAACACCGGGTTGCTGGCCGCCTTGGTAGCGGCGGACGGCTCACATGGGCATCTTGGTCGGTGAAAGGAGGTGCGCCATGCCCTCGGGACTTCATCATGTAACGGCCATCACGCGCAACGTGCAGGCCAACGTCGACTTCTGGATGGATTTTCTGGGCCTGTCGCTGGTCAAGCAGACGGCCGGGTTCGAGGATGCGGAACAACTGCACCTGTTCTACGGCGATGCGGCTGGCAGCCCCGGGTCGCTGGTCAGCTTTCTTGTCTGGCAGGATGGCGCGCCCGGACGTGTGGGCCACGGTCAGGTGGCCGAGATCGCACTGGCGATCCCGCGCGGGCGGATCGGCGACTGGCTGACCCGCGCCATGCAGCGCGGCTTGCGGATCGAGGGACCGGCGCGGGAGTTTGACGCGCCCGTCCTGCGGCTGAAGGACCCGGACGGGATCATCGTCAAGCTGGTGGGTCTGGACCTGCCGGATGGCGGCTGGCCCGCGGCGCCTGTCCGTTTGCACGGTGTCACGATCTGGTCTGCGGATGTGGAGGCCACAGCGGCGTTTCTGGCGCCGTTCGGTTTTCGCGAAGGGCCGGCCGAGGGCGGCGTGCTGCGTTTGCAGTCTGACAGCGACGTGCTGGACATCCGTGACACGGCGGGCTTCGTTCCCAGTATTCCCGGCACGGGCATCATCGATCATGTGGCGCTGCGGGTGCCGGACCTTGCGGCCATTCGGCATCACCATGCGCGGTTGGGCGAGGTGACGGTTCATGACCGTGTTTATTTCACCTCGCTTTATGTGCGCGAACCGGCCGGCGCGTTGATCGAACTGGCAACCGACGGTCCCGGCATGGACGTGGATGAGGCACCGGCGGCCTTGGGCCGGACCCTGATGGTGCCGCCCCACGACAAGGATGATATCGAGCTGCGGCTGCGCTTGCCGCAATTCGCCCGCCCGGGCGAGGAAAGGAGACCCATGCGCGACCTGCCCTTTACCCACCGCCTCCATACCCCGGAGGATCCCGACGGATCAACGATCCTGCTGCTGCATGGCACCGGCGGGTCCGAAAGCGACCTGATGCCGCTGGCCCACCGCATCGTGCCGCGCGCTACGCTGCTGGGGGTCCGAGGCCGATCGGTCGAAGAGGGCGTGGCACGGTTCTTTCGCCGGCTGTCGATGGACCGTTTCGATCAGGACGACATACGGTCCGAGGCTGCAGCTTTTGCGGCCTTCTGGGATGGCGCGTTGTCGGCCTATGACCTGGATCCGGCGAGGCTGACGGTTCTGGGGTATTCGAACGGCGCGAATTTTGCCGGAGCGGTGATGGCGCTGTATCCCCGCATGATCCGCCGCGCCGTCCTGATGCGCCCGATGCCGGTGCTTGACCCGCTGCCAGCGGCCGATCTGGCCGGGGTTTCGGTGCTGACCCTGCGAGGGGCTGCTGATCCTTATGGCAGATATGCGCCTGCGTTGACCGATTGGCTGCACGTCAGCGGGGCAGAGGTCGAGGCAAAGGTAATTGCTGCCGGTCATGAACTGAGTACGGATGACCTGACCGAAGCCGCCGCTTGGCTGCACAAGGTCCAATGAAAAATGCCCCGCTGCCGGAGATCCGGCGGCGGGGCTTACTCTCGAATGGCAATTACGGCCTTATAACCCGTTTCTTGCGAACTGGTTCCCGGGCGAAACGGATTTTTCTCACTTTTGTCGTGAAGCCTGCCGCTCTGGGGCATGCCAAAAAAACGTGGCGCCATGACAGCGCAAGGTTTGGATGAGGCCAAGCATTGTCTTCCAAGCTGGCGCTTGGCCCCACACCTTCAAAACAACCAAAATCTTGAACCATGAGGGTTGCCCCTTGTGGGCCTGACGCCCATCGACCTGCCCGCTCCGGAAGAAGGCGAAAGCCGGAGTGCCGGGAAAGGCCGCTTGGTGCCTTCATCTGCAATCCCGTGATCAGAGGCTTGCCGCGAAGCCGGTCATGAACTCCGCCAAACGTTCACGGGTCCTGTCATCCGTCAGGTTTCCCTGATCATCGAACAGCCCGCTTGCCCGTGAAACCATCAGCCGCCCCTCGAACCATGGGCGCGTGTTGAGGGTACGCAGCACCGGCAGCCAGTGGGACTGGGCATGCGCGGTGCCGAAGTTGCCGGGAGAAGCACCGATGACAGCGACGGGCTTGCCCTTGAACAGGCGCAGACCTTCGCCGCGCGACATCCAGTCGATGGCGTTCTTGAACACGCCGGGGATACCGTTGTTGTATTCCGGGGTCACCAGCAGCAGCCCGTCAGCCGCTGCCAGCTGATCAGTCAGGGTCGTGACCGCAGGGGGAATGCCCTCGGCGGCCTCTCTGTCGCCATCGTAAAGCGGCACCTCGCGGATGCTGCCGATGGTCAGGCTCACCCCCGCAGGCGTGACCTGCTGCGCGGCACGCAGCAGGCCCCCGTTGATGGACGCCTGACGAAGGCTGCCTGAAAGTCCCAGGATGGTCGTCATGGCGTCGCTCCCTGTTTCAGGCCAAAGGTTTCAGGCCAGCCTCGATCTGCGCCCGCTTGACTTCCAGGAAGGGAGGCAGGGACAGGCCTTCGCCCATCGTGGCGCGCGGCTCATCCACGTCAAAGCCCGGTCCGTCGGTGGCCAGTTCGAACAGATTGCCGCCCGGCTCGCGGAAGTAAAGCGAACGGAAGTAGTAACGTTCGACCTCGCCCGAACTGGGAACGCGGTACTGGCCGACACGCCCGGTCCATTCCGTCAGTGCGGTTGTGTCGGGAACGCGGAAGGCGACATGGTGGACGCCGCCGGCCCCCTGACGCGCCTGCGGCAGGTCGGGTTGGACGGCGACATGCAACTCTGCCGCGGCGCCGCCTTCGCCCATTTCGAAAACATGAACCTGACCCTGACCGTCGGGACTGGCGTAATCGCGCACGCGGCGCATGTTCATCACCTGGGTCAGGACGGCCTCGGTGGGACGCAGGTCGGGAACCGAGATGGTGATGGGGCCCAGACCCTGGATCTGGTGTTCCGCGGGCACATCGCTTTTTTCCCAAGGCTGACCTTGGGGCTTGGGTGCCGCAACCAGTCGCAGGCGCTGGCCTTCCGGGTCCTCGACATCCAGGCTGGCCCGACCGTCCAGCGTGAGGACCTTGCCGGACGACACCCCGAGGTCCCTCAGGCGGCCTGCCCAGTAATCGAGGCTGGCTTCGGGGACGCGCAGTCCGGTATGCGTGATCGCGTTCGTACCGCGCCGTTCCCGTGCGGCGGGCCAGTCGAAGAAGGTGATGTCGGTGCCGGGCGTACCTGCACCATCGGCAAAGAACAGGTGATAGGCCGAGGTGTCGTCCTGGTTCACGGTCTTCTTGACCCGGCGCAGGCCAAGGGTCTGGGTATAGAAGCGGTTGTTGCCGGGCGCATCGGCCGTGATGGCAGTCAGGTGGTGAATTCCGGTCAGTTGCATGGGGTGGCTCCTTTCCTGGTGCTTGACGGCAATATGGGCCGACCGGAGTGTTCGCGGCACCCGGCGCAGGCGCAACGCGGCGTTCGGTTCTTGCGAACGGCGAAAGGGACGCTAAGCTGATCCCATGAACTGGACGATCACCGATATCAGGACCTTTCTGGCCGTCATGGATGCGGGCAGCATCTCGGGCGCTGCCGCACGGGGCGATCTGTCGAAATCCGTTGTCAGCAAGCGGATCAGCGATTTCGAGGCGGCGCTGGGGGTGGCGCTGTTCACGCGGCACGCGGGCCGGATCGCCCCCACCGACAGCGCACTGGCCCTGGCCGAGCGGCTGCGTCCCGCATTGGCCGAACTGGTGGCCGCAACCGAAAGCGTCACGGGCGCCGAGGCGGGATTGCGCGGGCGTCTGGCCATTGCCGCCCCCATGAGCTTTGGCATCCGGCACCTGGGTCCGGTCATGGCAGGCTTTGCCCGTGCGCATCCTGAACTGGAGATGGTTCTGGATTACGACGACCGCCAGATCGACCTGGGGCGCGCGGGTCATGACCTGGGGCTGCGGATCGGGCATCTGAAGGACAGCAGCCTGATGGCCCGACGCTTGTGCGAGGACCCGCGCGCACTGGTGGCCAGCCCGGACTACCTGGCGCTGCACGGAACGATCGACAGGCCGGCCGATCTGACGCGGCACGAGGCAATCGGTTACCTGAACGCGCGCATGGGCGAGATCTGGCCCTTTGGGTCGGAAGTTCCGCCACCGCGTCCCGGCCGCATCACGGCCAACAATGGCGAGGCCATGCGCGACATGGCGATCGGGGGTCTGGGTCTGGCGCTGCTGCCCCTGTTCATCGTTCACGACGCCCTGCGTGACGGACGGCTGGTGAGGGTCCTGCCAGATCTGCCACAGCAACCGCTGCCGATCAGCATGGTCTGGCCGCCGATCCGGCCGATGCCCCGCAAGACGCGCCTGTTCATCGACCATATCGCCAATGCCTTTGCCGAGGATCCCCCCTGGCAGCGCGGCGTCCTCCCAAATTCTGCAGCCGCCGCAGACGCCTGACGCGATTCTGGCCCGTTACCCGAAAACAGCGGCCCTTGGCCAAGAGAGCAAGATGTCAAAAATGCTGGTTGATCCGAATTCCCCGTTCTTTCGCCCGCTGTGGGTCCGGGTTCTGTGCGTGCTGCTGCCGCTGGTCTGGGCGGGGGTGGAGCTGGCCTCGGGCAGCCCGTTCTGGGCGATCCTGTTCGGCGCGGCCGGCATCTATCTGGGACTGGCGCTGTTCGTCTGGCGGCGCCCGGGGCGTTGAGGTCCGGGCGCCCCTGGTCACGCCCGCAGCGCGACTGCGCCCGTCAGCCAGGCATGGCCATTGGCAGGCAGTTCGAGGCGTCCGTCCCGCAGGCTGGCCATCACGGGGCCCGTCAGCGCGGCATCGCCCTCCACCTCGACCGTTACCGCGTCAGGGGACAGGTTGAAGACGCAGGTCAGCGCCTGACCGTCATGGCTGCGCTGGAAGGCCAGGATCGGTTCGGGCAGCTCCAGGAAACGGGTGCTGCCCCAGCGCAGGGACGGCTGCGCCTTGCGGAAGGCGATGGATGCCCGATAGCTGGAGAGGACGCTGTTGTTCAGTTCCTGCTGGGACGCCACGGCGCGAGCCGCCTGCGGTTCCTTGACCGGCAGCCAGGGCTGGCCTTCGGTGAATCCGGCATGGGGCTGCGAGGCGTCCCAGACCATCGGTGTGCGACAGCCGTCGCGTCCCTTGATCTCGGGCCAGTAGCGCAGGGCCGGCGGATCGGTCAGTTCCTCGAAAACCAGCTGTGTTTCCGTCTGGCCCAGTTCCTCGCCCTGATAAAGGCAGATGGTTCCCGGAAAGGACAACAGCAGCGCCGCCGATTGCCGCGCCAGCGCATCTGGGTCCTTTGCATATGCGCCCCAGCGGGTCACGTGCCGCACCACGTCATGGTTCGAGAACGACCAGCAGGAATGCGCGTTCGGGGCATGGTCGTGCACGCCTTCGATTGCCCCCCGGAAATGGCGGGCGCTGAAATGGGCGCTGAGCATCTCGAAGCTGTAGCACATGTGCAGCCGGTCCGTTCCGGCCGTGTATTCCGCCATGATGTCGATGGCGGTGCGGCCGTTGTCGCCCACCTCTCCGACCATCATGCGGTCGTCGAACTCGTCCGTAAGCGCCCGCATGCGTTTCAGGAAGGCAATGTTCTCGGGGCGGTTGCGGGAATGGACGTGCCGTTGCCAGGCATAGACGTCGGGACCGTCGTAATCGGAGTTCGGGGGGTTGTCGCGCAGCTGGTCGTCGTGGAAATAGAAGTTCACCGTATCCAGGCGGAAGCCGTCGACGCCGCGCTCCAGCCAGAAGCGCATCGTTTCCAGAAGGGCATCCTGGACCTCGCGATTCCACAGGTTCAGGTCGGGCTGCTGGATGAGGAAATTGTGCAGGTAATACTGTCGGCGGCGCGGCTCCCATTCCCAAGCATGGCCGCCAAAGACGGCCAGCCAGTTGTTCGGCGGGGTTCCGTCAGGATTGGGATCGGCCCAGACATACCAGTCGGCCTTGTCGTTGTCGCGGCTGGCGCGGCTTTCAATAAACCAGGGGTGCTTGTCACTGGAATGGCTGATGACCTGGTCGATGATCACCTTCAGGCCCAGTTGATGCGCACGCGCGATCAGCCTGTCGAAATCCTCCATCGTGCCGAAGATCGGGTCGATGCCGGTATAATCGGACACGTCATAGCCCATGTCCCTCATGGGCGAGGTGAAGACCGGCGACAGCCAGATGGCGTCCGCGCCCAGCCGGGCCACGTGATCCAGCCGCTGGGTGATGCCGGCCAGATCGCCCACCCCGTCACCGTCGCTGTCTTGAAAGCTGCGGGGATAGATCTGATAGATCACTGCGTCGCGCCACCATTCCGTCATGCGTCACCTTTTCCTTTCCGCGATTGTCGCGACATTGATGCATCACTCTGGCGGCACCCAAAAGGACCGAATAGCGTTGTTCCCATGATTGCTCGAATCCGTGATCGGGCGACATTGTCGGATAGGGGACAGATGACGCGACGTTTGCCGGCGTGCACCAAGCTTCATGACGCGCTGGCAAAGGCCCCGCGCCTGTCCCGGTCGGGGCAGCATGAACGGGCGTCCCGTCCGGCAGCAACATGCATTCGAGGATCTTTGGAAAAGGCGCGGTATCCAGCCTTTGGCTGTGCCCGCGTTCGTATTCGAAGCTCGGTTTTTACGAGGGGAGGAGATTATCATGGTGGACACACAGCGCATCACACGCCGGTCCATGGCCTTTGTGCTTGCAGGTGGCAGAGGCAGCCGCCTGAAGGAGCTGACGGACCGGCGCGTCAAGCCGGCCGTTTATTTCGGGGGCAAGACGCGGATCATCGATTTCGCGCTGTCGAACGCGATGAACTCGGGCATTCGCAAGATCGCGATTGCCACGCAATACAAGGCGCACAGCCTGATCCGGCATTGCCAGCGGGGCTGGAACTTCTTCCGGGCGGAACGGAACGAATTTCTGGACATCCTCCCCGCCAGCCAGCGTGTCTGCGAACATACCTGGTATCGCGGCACGGCTGATGCGGTCACGCAGAACATCGACATCGTGGACGATTACGATGTCGATTACATCGTCATCCTGGCGGGCGACCACATCTACAAGATGGATTACGAGGTCATGCTGTGCGAGCATGTGAAGAACGGTGCCGATGTCACCGTGGGGTGCCTGACCGTTCCGCGCGAGGAAGCCACGGCCTTTGGCGTCATGGACGTGGATGACACGGGCCGCATCGTGTCCTTTCTGGAAAAGCCCGCCGACCCTCCCGCAATGCCCGGCCATCCCGACAAGGCGCTGGCCTCGATGGGAATCTATGTCTTCAACTGGGCCTTTCTGCGCGACCTCCTGCTCCGGGATGCCGAAGATCCGAACTCCAGCCATGATTTCGGTCATGACCTGATCCCGGACATCGTGAAGAACGGCAAGGCGATGGCGCATCGTTTCGACGATTCCTGCGTCCGCGAGCCAGGGGCTCCGGCCTATTGGAAGGATGTGGGAACCATTGATGCCTTCTGGCAGGCCAATATCGCCTTGACGGATTTCACGCCCGAACTGAACCTGTGGGATACGGACTGGCCCATCTGGACCTATTCCGAGAGCACGCCGCCGGCCAAGTTCATCCATGACGAGATGGACCGCCGAGGGGTTGCGGTCTCGTCCATGGTGTCGGGGGGCTGCATCGTCTCGGGAACGGAGATCCGCAAGTCGCTGCTGTTCACCGAGGTGCATACGAACAGCTATGCGATCCTCGATCATGCGGTGGTGCTGCCTTATGTCACCGTCAATCGACGGGCGCGACTGCGCAATGTCGTGATCGATTCACGCGTGGTGATCCCCGAAGGATTGGTCGTGGGAGAGGACCCGCAGGACGATGCCCGCTGGTTCCGCGTCAGCGATCGTGGCATCACGCTGATCACGCAAGACATGCTGGACCGAAGGGCTGCCGCATTATGATTCAGGTTCTTTCCGTTGCTTCCGAATGTGCGCCTCTGGTCAAGACCGGGGGGCTGGCTGATGTCACGGGTGCCCTGCCCGGTGCACTGGCCGGGCAGGGGGTGCGCATGCGAACCCTGCTGCCCGGCTATCCGGCCGTGCTGGCGGCACTGGAGGAAGCGACGGAAGTCTGGTGGTTCGATGACCTTTTTGGCGGCCCCGCCTGGCTGCTGGAAGGACGGGCCGCGGGGCTGGACCTGCTGGTGATCAACGCCCCGCATCTTTTCGACAGGCCCGGCACCCCGTATCTGGATGCGGACGGTCGCGACTGGCCCGACAATCCCGAACGCTTTGCCGCCTTGTCATGGGTGGGCGCGCATGTCGCGGCACAGGGGGTGGGCGGCTGGCGGCCGCAGGTCCTCCACAGCCATGACTGGCAGGCGGGCTTTGCGCCTGAGTATTTGCATTATCGAGACGTGGATGACGTGCGCACGGTACTGACGATCCACAACATCGCCTTCACAGGTGCGACCGATCCGGGCCGGATCGCCTCCTTGCGCCTCGACTCATGGCGCTGCACCTCGGAAGGTTACGAGTTTTATGGCGCCATCTCTCCGCTGAAGGCGGGACTGATGGCGGCCGATGCGCTGACCACCGTTTCGCCAAGCTATGCCGAAGAACTGATGACGCCCGAATTCGGCATGGGGCTGGATGGCGTCATGCGCCACCGCCGCGATGTTCTGCACGGCATCCTGAACGGCATCGACGAAGAGGCTTGGAATCCCGCCGCTGATCCTGCCATTCCCGCCTATGGCGATCCGTCCGGCAAACCTGCCGCCAAGGCCGCGCTGCAGGCTGAACTGGGCCTGCCGCAGGCGCGGGGGCCCTTGTGCGTGATCGTGTCGCGGATGACGCATCAGAAGGGGCTGGATCTGGTGCTGGACGTGCTGCCCGATCTGCTGGACCTGGGGGGACAGCTGGCGGTGCTGGGTTCCGGCGACCCCGCATTGGAAGAAGCGTTCCGGCAGGCGGGCGCAGATCCCAATGTCGCCGTTCGGATCGGTTATGACGAGGCGTTCTCGCACCGCCTGATCGCGGGGGGCGATGCGATCCTGGTGCCGTCCCGGTTCGAGCCCTGCGGCCTGACACAGATGTACGGGCTGCGATACGGAACAATTCCGGTCGTGGCGCTGACGGGGGGGCTCGCCGATACGGTCATCAACGCATCGCCTGCTGCGCTGGCCCAGGGTGTGGCGACGGGCATCCAGTTCTCGCCTGTTACGGCGGTGGCCTTGTGCAACGCGCTGACCCGGCTGAACACGCTTTACGAGGATGGCGACAGCTGGCGGCGCCTGCAGGCCAATGCAATGGCGCAGCCGGTCGGCTGGTCGCAATCGGCCCGCGCCTATGCCGATCTTTACGCCCGTCTGATCGGGCAGCAATGACCCGATCCTGGGCGATGACGGCCGGGCAACCGGCGCCTCTCGGGGCCACGTTCGACGGCGCGGGAGTCAACTTCGCGCTCTTCTCTCAGCACGCCGAACGCGTGGTGCTGTGCCTGTTCGACGACCGCAACCACGAAACCCGGATCGACCTGCCCGAGCGCGAGGGTCATGTCTGGCATGGCCGCATCGAGGGGATGCGTCCCGGGCAATGCTATGGATATCGCGTCCATGGCCCCTATCGTCCGGCCGAAGGACACCGTTTCAACCCCAACAAGCTGCTCATCGATCCTTATGCCAAGCAACTGACCGGCACGCCTCACGTCCATGACGCCCTGCTGGGCTTTCGCGCAGGTCATGCCGAGGCCGACCTGTCCTTTGACCGCCGCGACAGCGCATCCCACATGCCGCGCTGCGTGGTGGTGGACCCCGTCTTCACCTGGGGCGATGACCGTCCCCTGCGCCGCCCGATGACCGAAACGGTGATCTATGAAGCGCATGTAAAGGGTCTGACCGCCGCGCGGCCCGACATTCCCCACGCGGGCAGCTATCTCGCCATGGCCTCGGACCCGGTGCTGGACCACCTGACGCGGCTCGGCATCACCGCGATCGAGCTGCTGCCCGTGCAAGCCTTTGCCGATGACCGGTTTCTGGCAGACAAGGGTATGCGGAATTATTGGGGCTACATGTCCTACGGGTTCTTTGCGCCAGAGCCGCGCTATATGCAGGCAGGCGATATTGCCGAGTTCCAGCAGATGGTCGCGCGTTTCCACAAGGCCGGGATCGAGGTGATCCTGGACGTGGTCTACAACCATACCGCCGAAGGGGACCACCTGGGGCCGACCTTGTCCTTTCGCGGCATCGACAACGCCGCGTATTACCGGCTGGCCGATGACCGGCGGTTCTACATCAACGAGGCGGGCACGGGAAACGTGCTGGACCTGGATCACCCGTTCGTCCTGCGGCTGGTCATGGACAGCCTGAGATACTGGGTGGAGGTCATGCATGTGGACGGATTCCGGTTCGACCTGTGTTCGGTGCTGGGCCGGACGCGCGGGGTCTTTGACCGGGACGGTCCCTTCTTTCGCGCGGTGCGGCAGGACCCGGTCCTGAACCGCGTCAAGCTGATCGCCGAGCCTTGGGACCTGGGCCCGCAGGGCTATCAGCTGGGCTCCTGTCCGGCGCCCTTTGCCGAATGGAACGACCGTTATCGCGACCAGATCCGCGGCTTCTGGCGTGGCGACGCGGGACTGATCGGCAAGCTGGCCAAGCGCATCGCGGGATCGGCGGCCCGGTTTGACCATGACGGGCGCGCGGCCACGTCCTCGGTCAACTTCATCGCGGCCCATGACGGTTTCACGCTGATGGACACGGTCAGTTACGCTTCGAAGCACAATGACGCCAATGGCGAAAACAATCGTGACGGCCACAACCACAACATCTCGGACAACATGGGGGTCGAGGGGCCGACGGACGATCCCGTGATCTTGGCCCGCCGAGATCGCCGCCGGCGCAACCTGATCGCCACGCTGATGCTGTCCCAAGGCACACCGATGCTGCTGGCCGGGGACGAACTGGGCAATTCCCAGAACGGCAACAACAACGCCTATGCCCAGGACAACTCCTTGGGATGGGTGAACTGGGACGGTGCCGATGCGGCCTTTATTGATTTTGTGCGCCGTGTCATTGCGTTTCGGCGGACCCATCCGATCCTGCGGCAGAAACGGTTCCTGCACAGCCACCCGCGGGAACAGGATGGGTTGCCCGACCTGTTCTGGCGCTGCGCGAATGGTTCCCCGATGACGGCCGAGGACTGGAACAACCGCGACCTGTCCCTGCTGGCGGCGGAAATGCGCATGGCCTCGGGGACGCCCTCCTATGCGGCATTGCCGGGGGCGGTGTTCCTGGTCTTCAACAATGGACCTGACGTTGATGTGCGGCTGCCTGATGCCCAAGGCGGACAGTGGCGCCGTCGCCTGGACAGCGGGCAGGATAACGAGGTGGATGCCCCGGCGCTGGACTCTGTTCTTGTCGCCGCCGAAACTGTGGTGGCCTTCGTGCTGACTCTCACAGAGCCTGATCCTTGATGAAAACCCCGACCTCTTCGATCCTTGACATGCGATTGGCCCGCAGCGCGCCCGACCTGTGGCCCGTGCTGGAGCGTCTTTACGGGCAGCGCCCCGATTTCGACACCTTTCGCGCCGATCTGGAGGATGCCCTGCGCGAAGGCTGGGCCGCTCGTCCCGCCGAGCTGAAGCGTCTGGATCTGCAGCGCGATCTGGAGCCAGACTGGTTCCAGCGGGCGGACATGGTCGGCTATGTCTTTTATATCGACCGCTTTGCAGGCACGCTGCCGGGGGTGCATCGGCGGCTGGATTACCTGCAGGATCTGGGCGTCAGCTATGTGCATCTGATGCCCTGCCTGATGCCGCGGCCGGGCGACAGCGACGGGGGCTATTCGGTCCTGGACTACCGGCAGGTGAACCCTGTCCATGGGCGAATGGCTGATCTGGCGCGGCTGGCGGGCAGTCTGCGCGACCGTGGCATGTCGCTCTGCGTCGACCTGGTGCTGAACCACACCGCCAAGGAGCACGACTGGGCACAGCGTGCCGCAGCAGGCGATCCCGAATATCAGGACATGTACCTGATGTTCGACGACGATGCGCTGCCGCGCGCTTATGAGCAGACGCTGATCGAGATCTTTCCCGATACGGCCCCGGGCAGTTTCACCCATTATCCGGTTTTCGGAAAATGGGTCTGGACGACCTTCAACGAACATCAGTGGGACCTGAACTGGGCCAATCCGCGCGTCTTCCTGGAGATGGTCCGGATCATGCTGAACCTGGCCAACAAGGGCGTCGACGTGCTGCGCCTGGACGCCGTGGCCTTCATGTGGAAGCGCATGGGCACCACCTGCCAGAGCCAGCCCGAGGTGCACCTGCTGCTGCGCGCGCTTCGTGCCTGTACCCGCATCGCGGCCAACGCAGTGATCCATCTGGAAGAGGCGATCGTCCGCCCGGCTGAGATGCTGACCTATTTCGGACGGGGCGAACATGACGGGCGGGAAGGAAATCTGGCCTATCACAACAGCTTGATGGTCCAGTACTGGTCCGCGCTGGCCAGTCGCGACACGCGCCTGATGACCCATGTGTTGAAGACACATTTTCCGCCCGTGCTGACAAATGCCACCTATGCCACCTATATCCGCTGTCATGACGACATCGGCTGGGCCGTGACTGACGAGGATGCGGCGGCGGTGGGCCTGTCCGGGCCGGCGCATCGGGCGTTTCTGTCGGATTTTTATGACGGCAGCTTTCCGGGCAGCTTCGCTCGCGGTACCCTGTTCCAGGTCAATCCTGACACGGGGGACCGGCGCATCTCGGGCAGCTTTGCGTCATTGGCCGGGCTGGAATCCGGGGAAACGGACGTGGCGGTCGAGCGGATCCTGATGGGACATGCGCTGATTGCATGCTTTGGTGGCATTCCCCTGATCTACATGGGCGATGAACTGGGTCTTTTGAACGACGGGGGCTATGTCGATGTGCCGGAACATGCCCATGACAGCCGCTGGATTCATCGGCCTGTCATGGACTGGGACCGCGCCCGGCGTGCCGCCGCGGATCCTGCCAGTCCCGAAGGCCGGATCCTGCAGGGCACCCGTGCCATCCTGCAGCGGCGCAAGGCGTGCAGCAGGCTGCATGGTGGGCATCCAACCGACATTTTGGACACAGGGCAGCCGGCAATCCTTGCCTTTGCCCGTCGTGCGCCTCAAGGCACCATTCTATGCCTTTTCAACTTTAGCGAAAGCTGGCAACAGGTCAGCGGCCATTGGTTGCGCTTGAAAGGCGTGGTGGACATGTGCGATCTGTTGTCGGACAAGACAATGGCGCTGCATGACGACATGCTGGCCTTGCCGCCCTACGGCCGCTTCTGGTTGTCCTGATACCCTAGCCCGAGAGGCCGAAATGACCCTTGCTTTGACGGCGCAGGACCTGCGCGACAAGATCATGTATCACCTGACCCACACGCAGGGCCGGGGCCCGGAATTTGCGACGGTCTTCGATTGGCGCCTTGCCGTCAGCTATACCGTGCGTGACCTGATGGTGGATCCCTGGGTGGCGGCGATCCGCGCGGCGCGCGATCAGGGGGCCAAGCGGGTTTATTACCTGTCGATGGAATTCCTGATCGGACGTATGCTGGGTGATGCGATCATCAACCTGAACCTTGAACCCGCAATGGCCGAGGCGCTTGGGCTTCTTGGCCTGGACGAACAGGCGATCCTGAACAACGAACCCGATGCGGCCCTGGGCAACGGTGGCTTGGGCCGGCTGGCCGCCTGCTTCATGGAGTCGCTGTCGTCCTTGCAGTGTCCTGCCTATGGCTATGGCATCCGGTACGAACACGGGCTGTTCCGCCAGCGCTTCGAAGGCGGTCAGCAGGTCGAGACCCCGGAGGACTGGTTGAACCAGCCCCACCCTTGGGAATTCGTGCGGCTCGACTACAGCTATGAGATCGGCTTCAAGGGACAGGTCGAGACGATCGACGGCCGCCCGGTCTGGCGTCCGACCGAGAGCGTCATCGCGCGCGCCTATGACACGCCGGTGATCGGCTGGGGCGGGACCTGGGCCAACAGCCTGCGCCTGTGGGGTGCCCATCCCACGACGCTGCTGGACCTGCCGCGCTTCAACGCCGGCGATTATGCGGCTGCGGCCGAGCCCGAGGCTCTGGCCCGCACCCTGTCGCGCGTTCTTTATCCGGACGACACGACCGAATCGGGCAAGGAGCTGCGGCTGAAGCAGGAGTTTTTCTTGACCTCGGCTGCGCTGCAGGACATCCTGCGCCGCTTCATGGTCGAGCATGGCGATCTGGAGATCCTTCCCGAAAAGGTGGCGATCCAGCTGAACGACACCCATCCTGCCATCGCCGGCCCTGAACTGATCCGCCTGCTAATGGACGAACATGGCCTTCCGTTCGAACGGGCGCGCGATCTGGCGCGGGGAACGCTGAACTATACGAACCACACCCTTCTGCCCGAAGCGCTGGAGCGGTGGTCCACTTGGCTGATGGGCCGTGTCCTGCCGCGCCACATGCAGATCATCCAGATGATCGACGAGGATCATCGCCTGTCGACGAATCGCCCGCTGAACGTGGGCATCGTCCATGGCGATCAAGTGCACATGGGGGAACTGGCCTTCATCATGGCCAGCAAGGTCAACGGCGTGTCGGCCCTGCATACGGATCTGGTCAAGGACACCGTCTTTGCCGACCTGCACCGGCTGCATCCCGAGCGCATCGTGAACCAGACCAATGGTGTCACGCCGCGCCGCTGGCTGCGCATGGCCAACGCACCGTTGACGCGGCTTCTGGACGATACGATCGGCAATGGCTGGACGGCGGATCTCGATCAGCTGAAGGGTCTGGAGCCTCATGCCGAGGATGCCGGTTTCCGCGAGTTCCTGCGCGGCGCCAAGCGTGAAAACAAGGTCGTGCTGTCGAACGGGCTGCTGGCGGATCTGGGGGTCAAGGCCGATCCCGATGCTATTTTCGACATCCAGATCAAGCGCATGCATGAATACAAGCGCCAGCTTCTGAACGTGCTGGAGGCGGTTGCCCTTTGGCGGCGTATCCACGACGATCCCAACGGCAACTGGACTCCCCGCATCAAGATATTCGGCGGCAAGGCTGCGCCGGGTTATTGGCTGGCCAAGACGGTGATCCACCTGATCAATGACGTGGCCTCCACGATCAACAGTGACCCGGTCACATCGAAGTTCCTGCAGATCGCCTATCCGCCGAACTACAACGTCTCGATGGCCGAACGCCTGATCCCGGCAGCGGACTTGTCCGAACAGATCAGCACTGCGGGCAAGGAAGCCTCGGGCACCGGCAACATGAAGTTCACCATGAACGGTGCCCTGACCATCGGAACGCTGGATGGCGCCAACGTGGAAATCCGCGAGCATGTGGGACCGGAGAACTTTTTCCTGTTCGGCCTGAACGCGGAAGAAGCCGAGGCGGAAAAGGCCAAACCCGGACATGCCCGCGCCGCGATCGAGCGCAGCGAAGATCTGAAGATCGCGCTTCAGCTTATTGCCGAAGGACGGTTCGGCCGCGCCGAAAGCTATTACTCGCTGTTGGACCGGACCTGGAACGACGACCCGTTCCTGGTCGCTTCGGATTTCGAGGCGTATTTTGCGACCCAGCGGCAGGTTGACCGGGCTTATGGCGACAAGGCGGGCTGGGACCGGATGGCGGCACTGAACATTGCGCGGTCGGGCTTCTTTTCATCGGACCGGACGATCCGCGGGTATATGCGCGACATCTGGCACAGCGTGCCGGTCGTGGCGGGATAAGCAGAAGGCCCCCGTTGGCGCGGGGGCCTTACCGGTTCAGGCCGACACGGCGGGCGGCTACCTGTTCCAGGACTTGGAAGCCTTCATAGATCAAGACGGCGATGATGCCGACCACCATGCCCCCTTGCAGAACGAAAGCCGTGTTCGAGGACAAAAGCCCCGCAATGATCACCTCGCCCAAGGTTCGGGCTGCGACGGTGGATCCGATCGTGGCCGTTCCCAGAGAAATGACAGCGGTCAGGCGCATGCCCGTCAGGATCACCGGCATCGCCAAGGGCAGGTCCACCTGCCACAAGCGCTGTCGCGGCGTCAGGCCCATGCCGCGCGCGGCCTCGGCCACCTGGGGGGGCTGACCGGTCAAGCCTGCCAAGGTGTTCTCGAACACCGGCAGAAGACCGTAAAGGAACAGCGCGACCAGCGTCGGTCCCGCGCCAAATCCCATGATCGGCACCGCCAGCGCCAGAACGGCGACCGGCGGAAAGGTTTGTCCGATCGATGTGATGGTGCGGGCCAGCGGCAGGAACTCCCGTCCCGCAGGGCGGGTGACAAGAACCGCCAGAACCAAGGCCACAACTGTCGAGGCGAGAACCGCGGCAGCCACCAGCGCCAGATGCGACAAGGTCAGCGACCACAAGGGTGTCTGGGTATAGATCGCCGGTGCATTGTTGCGCGTCACGGGCGCGAACAGCCAGACAAAGCTGGTGGGCGTGATCAGAAAAGCCGTCAGGAACAGCACCGCCGCGGCCAGCAGGACGCGTCCGGTCATTCGGCGGCTCGGGCCAGCGGTGCGGCCTGTGCCCGCAAGGCAGCTAGCGTCACGACGCCACCCCCTTCGACCGGCAGGGCATCCCGGCCCGACCACAGGCATTCGGCCAAGGCGTCGCGCAGGGTGGCGTCCCGCGGGATGGGCAGGCCCTCGGCCTCGCCCTCGGTCGCGATGGCATGGGCCGGTGTCAGCGACAGCAGGTGAAACGGGCGCTCGCCCATGCCGATCAGGTCACGCACAAAGGGCGTTGCGGGGGCGGTCAGAATTTCGGACGGGGGGCCGTACTGGATCAGGCGGCCCTTGTCCATGACAGCGATCCGGTCGCCGAGTGTCACGGCCTCTTCCATGTCATGCGTGACCAGGATCAGCGTCGTGCCCAGTTGCCGCTGGATCTGGCGCAGGTCATCCTGAGCCTTGGCACGGATCACCGGGTCCAGCGCGCCGAAGGGTTCGTCCATCAGCAACAGGTCGGGCTTGGCCGCCAAGGCGCGGGCCACACCGACGCGCTGCTGCTGGCCGCCTGACAATTCGTGCGGCATGCGGTCGCGAAATGCGCCGGGCTCAAGCTGGAACAGGGTCAGCAACTCGTCCACCCGGTCGCGGATCTGGTCGGGCTTCCATCCCAGAAGGCGGGGCACGGTCGAGATGTTCTGCCCGACCGTGCGGTGCGGAAACAGCCCGTGACCCTGGATGGCATAGCCGATACGGCGGCGCAGCAGGTGCGGCGCAAGTTCGGTCGTATCCTGCCCGTCGATCAGGACGTGACCGCTTGTCGGTTCGACCAGCCGGTTGATCATGCGCAGCAGCGTGGTCTTGCCGGACCCCGATGTGCCGACGAGTGCTGCAATCTGGCCCTTGTCCACTGTCAGACTGACATCCTCGACCGCCGGCACGTCGTCGTAAAGCTTGGAAAGGTTGCGGATGTCGATCATGTCATGCCTCCGGCCGGGTCAGGCGCGTTCGGGACGTCGGGCAGTGGCCTCCACGACCAGGTCCAGCGCAAGACCCGCCACCAAGGCCAGAGCGATGGTTGGAAGCGCCCCCAGTAGAACCAAGTCCATGGCCGTCTGGTTCAGCCCTTGGAACACGAAGGTGCCGAATCCGCCCCCGCCGATCAAGCCTGCAATCACGGCAAGGCCGATGTTCTGGACCAGCACGATGCGAACCGCAGCCAACAGGACCGGAAGCGCCAGCGGCACCAGCACCTGGCCCAGCACCTGCGGCCGCGTCAGGCCCAGACCTGTCGCGGCCTCGCGCGTGGCGGGATTGACGCCGGACAGTCCTGTCAGCGTATTCGACACGACCGGCAGCAGCGAATAAAGAAACAGCGCCACCAGCGCCGGAAACAGGCCTATTCCTGCGACGCCGGCCTGTGCCGCGCCCGGCACATTGGCTGCAACCCATCCAAAGATCGGGATCATGATCCCGAACAATGCCAGCGAGGGGATGGTCTGCAGGATATTCAGCACTGACAGGACCGGGCGGCGCAGTGCGCGTAGCTGGTGAATGGCCACGCCCAAGGGAAGACCGATCAGCAGCGCCAGTCCGAGGGAGCCGAATGCCAGCACCAGATGCGCCTGCGCTTCGCGCAGGAACAGATCCCGGCGCGCTGCATATTCCCGCATGACGGACACCTCATCCAGTGTTCCCGAGGCCAGCACCCAAGCGATTGTCCCGACCGCCCCAGCCAACAGCAGCCAACGCAGGACGAGGCGGGGACGCAGCCGTGCCAAGGCATCGGCTGTCATCAATCCGAAGGCCAGACCCAGCAGCCAGAAACCGCCGGCCGGAGCCACGCGGGCCAACGTGTTGTCGGGGGGCGTCAGGTGCCGCGCTGCAGCACCAAGACCCAAGATTAAGCAGGCCAACGCAGCAAGTCCCGCCAGCAGGCGATAAGCCGGAGGCCAGCGCAGGCAGCCGGCCAAGAGGACCGCGCCCAAACCCAAAGCCAGCGGCAGTCCAGCCGAAAACGCCCAAGGAAGGGCGATGCCTTCACCCGGCAGGATGCGGTTGGGTTTGAACTGGACCAGCGGCAGGATCATTCCGGCCACCCCCAGCAGAGTAAAAAGCAGGCCGGGCCGGTCCAGCCGGTCGCGCATCAATCAAGAAAGCCGGAGGTCGTCAGATAATCACGTGCCACGGCATCGGCAGGTTCGCCGCCGATCTGGATGCGACCGTTTAGTTCCTGCAGGGTGGCCAGTTCCAGCGATTCGAAGATCGGCGCCAGCACGTCGCGGATTTCGGGATGCGCTTCCAGCACCTCGGCACGGACAATGGGGGCGGGCTGATAAACGGGCTGAACGCCCTTGTCATCCTCCATCACCACAAGGCCCGCCGGGGCGATGCCACCGTCGGTTCCATAAACCATGGCAGCGTTGACCCCTGATGTCTGCTGCGCCGCCGCGGCGATGGTGGCGGCCGTATCGCCGCCCGACAGTTGCACCAATTGGTCAGGATTCATGCTGAAGCCATAGGTTTCCTGAAACGCCGGCAACGCGGCGGGCGATGTCACGAATTCGGTGGACGCGGCCAGCTTGATGTTGCCGCCTCCCGCAATCCATTCGCCCATCTGCGACATGGTGACGAGATCATTTTCCTGCGCCACGTCCTGACGCAGGGCAATCGCCCAGGTGTTGTTGGCGGGCGCTGGCTGCAGCCAGACGATGTCATTCTGTTCCAAGTCCAGTTCGGCGACGCGGGCATAACCCTCTTCGGCGCTTTTCCAGACCTCGCTCTCGCCTTCGTTGAAGAAGAAGGCGCCATTGGCCGTGTATTCCGGATAGATGTCGATCTGGCCCGAGATGATCGCATCGCGCATGATGGGTGTTCCCCCCAGCTGCAGCCGGTCCTGTACCGGAAGCCCCGCATCCTGAAGCGCCATCAGGATCATGTTGCCCAGCAATCCACCCTCGGTATCGATCTTGGAGGACACAGTGATGTCTTGTGCAATGGCTGCACCACCGACGGATATCAGCAACGCGGCAAGGGGGGTGGTGAATTTCATGGATGATGTCTCCTGTCGCGTGCCCGAACAACCCCCAGCATCGAAATCCGCCAGCCTGTCAATGGTTCCCGGATGTGGAAGAAAAGCTTGTCTTCCGCAGATCCTTCAACCACCAAAGCTGCGGCTGCCGGTGCTGCCGAACCCGCCACGCGAGGCTGCAGTTGCACGCGACATGGGAGCTTGGCCCGCAGTGGCCGCGGGGCGGGCAAAGCTCTGGCTGCCCATCTGGGCACGTCCGGCATTGCTGCCGAAATTGGTCGTGCCGCTGGCATTGGTAAAGCCGCCCTGCGCATTGCGATACATCGGCTGCGATGCCGCCATTCCACCGCCCGCACGACCCAGCATGTTGCCGATCAGGTAACCGGCCAGCAGGGGCATGAAGATGCTGCCTGAGCCGCCGTTGCTGACCTGCTGCTCCTCAGAGCCGCAATTGCCGGCGCCGTGCTCTTCCTCGCAGACAGCCAGGCTGTCATAACGGGGGGCGGCCTCCACATGCAATTGTTCGGCCTCGGCAAAGGCCTGGTCGCATTCGGCGGGGGTGAACAGTCCGCCCTGCGCAGCAGCGGCCTGACAACTGGCCAGATCCGGAAAAGCCTGCGCCTCGACCTGCTCCTCGCGGCAGCCTGCGACGGTAAAGGCGGCGGCGCCGAGGATGGTCAGCGCGACGGTTCTGGAACGTTTCCTCATATCCCCTCCTTGTCGCGGATCAGTCCGCGATGAAATGCGGCTTGAACCGCGACAAATCCTGCGTGATGCGGCCCCGGTCCTCGCGCAGGCCTAGGCCCACGCAGGAATGGCCCACGATCCAGGCCCCCAGCACCGGGCGGAAGCCCTCGAATTCCGGCAGCGGATGATAGGCCTGAACGATGCGGGGGTGACGGTCGTAATCGGTGTTTGGCGATGTTTCCGTCACCTCGCCCCCTTCGACGATGCTGACCGAGGCGCCTTCGCGCGAAAAGATCGGCTTGACCACATGGGCCCTGCGGAACTGATCAGCCACTCGGTCAAAGGCCGCGGCGACGTCGGGCACAGGTCGGCCGTTTGCCACCAACGCATCGGCCACGTCATCGGCAAAAAAGGCAGGCAGCAGGTTCGGATGGTCCGGAAACATCTGCCACAACACGGGCAACAGGCCCTTGTTCGACACGACCGCCTTCCACGCAGGCTCCAGGAACATGCAGCCCGAGCCCTTGATGTGGCGCGCGTAATCGTCGACCAGCAGATCCTCCCACGGATACAGCTTGAACAGGGTGCCGATCACCCGATCCTCGGCATCCAGGAACTGGCCTTTCCTGCTGACCCCAAGCTTGTCCAGATCGCTGTAATGGGCCCCCATTCCAGCTTCTCGCGCCGCCCAGGCCATGGATTCGACGGTGGCATAGTCTTCGGCATTGTCGGCGACGGCGGTGAAGTGGATGTCGGTGTCAGGGGCAAACAGGTCGCGGAACCGCTCCACCAGCGCCTCGTGGATGCCGTTGAACTGATCCGCGCCCTGCGGCAGGGCGTTGGCCTCCAGCTGGTCCTCCAGCCATTGCCACTGGAATGCCGCGCTTTCGTAAAGCGACGTGGGCGTGTCGGCATTGTATTCCAGCAGCTTTGCCGGCCCGTTGCCGTCATAGGCCAGATCCATGCGACCATAAACCTCGGGCTCGTTGCGCGCCCAGCTGTCGGCGATCAGGCCGAAATGCGCCGGCGGGATGCCCAGCTTGGCCATCAGCGCCTCGCTGGCGACAATCTGGTCGACCGCCTCGCGCGTCATGGCATGAAGATCGGTCGCAGGACCCTCGATGTCCTCTTCGATCTGCGCCAGCGAGAAGCGGTAGGCCGAGGTTTCATCCCAATAAGGCTCGCCGTGCATATGAGCGAAGGTAAAACCGACTTCGGCGGCTTTCTCGGCCAGATCGGGCCGTTCGGGAAGTGTGATCTTTTGCATGAGTCCGATGTAGGTGTTGAAAGGGTCAAGAGCCAGAGCGAAGGGCAAATTCACGCGCGACAAAGCGACCACGGGTCATGCCGGGGTCTGCCAGCCTTTGCCGGACCAGATGCCGCGCAGGGTCAGGTCGGCATCCAGATGGACCAGATCGGCAGGACAGGCCGGTGTCAGACGGCCCAAAGGCGCGCCCAGCAGGTCCGCCGGAATTCGGGTTGCCATCGCCAGCGCGCGGGCAGGACTGGCCCCTGCGTCAACGGCCATCTGCATTGCCCGGTCCAGCCGCAGATCCGCCCCGGCCAGCGTGCCATCGGCCAGGGTCAGCCGCCCGTCTTGACGCAGGATGCGGCGGCCTTGCAGGTCGAAGCTGTCCTCGTCGGTGCCTGCCACTGCCATGCAGTCGCTGACAAGGAACAACCCTTGCGGTCGTGCGCGCAAGGCCACGGCCAAGGCAACCGGATCGACATGAATCCCATCGGCAATAATTCCGGCCTGAGCATCGCCTGCCAGCAGGGCGCCGACAAGGCCGGGCTGGCGATGACCCATCTGGCTCATGGCGTTGTAAAGATGCGTGGCCGCGCGTGCCCCCGCCGCAAAGGCCTGTTGCGCCTGAGCCAGGGTGCAGTCGCTGTGCCCCAGGCTGACAATCACGCCTGCGCGGGTCAGGGCGGCAATTTGATCAGGGGCCACCGCCTCGGGCGCCAGCGTCACCATCAGCGCGGGCAATTGGGCGGCGGCGGCGATCAGTTGCGCCAGATCTGCGTCCGTCATCGGGCGGATCAGGGCCCGGTCATGCGCGCCTGCACGGCGCGGGTCCAGATGCGGCCCTTCCAGATGCAGGCCCAGAAAGCCGGGGGTGCCTGCGTGCGCGGCCTGAATGCCCGCAGCCAAGACGCGTGCCGTCACCTCGGAGCGATCCGTGATCAGCGTGGGCAGGACACCGGCACATCCGAGGCGACGATGGGCAGAGCAGATGCGCCCCAGCGCTGCCGCGTCGGTCGTCCCGTCGACCATGAGTCCGTCGCCACCATTGACCTGCAGGTCGACAAATCCGGGGGCGATGATGCCCGGCAGAGGGCGCAGGCCGTCAGGACGCGGGATCAGGTCGACGACATGAGAATCATCAAGGTGCAGGGCCAAATCGGGCCGCAGCGCCTTTCCGTCAAAGATCAGGTCGGCCGCCAAGATCATGAGGCGGCCCATTCCTGCGCAAGGGCCAGCGCGCCGTCCACGCCGGAACCCTGCGGCGGGGCGATGGGCCAGTCGCGCGCCAACCGCTCGGCATAGAAGGGGCCGAGCCCGCCCAGGCACACCACCGGCAGGTGCTGGCCCGCCTGCAGCACCCGTACCGCATCCGATATCTGCGCCACGGCCTCATCCAGGATCACCACCGCTGCAGGGTCGTCGGTCCCGGCCAGTCGCGGGGCCAGTGCCGCGAAATCGGCTGGTGTTGCGCGGTTGCCGAAGGCGATGATCCCCTCGAAGCTGCCAAATTCCTCCCGGATCTGTGCCAGCAGCGGGCTGTCGGAGGCAAAACCATCGCCCGCCCGCATTGCCAGCGCCAGCAGGTTGCGGCCCAGGACGGCGCCGCTGCCTTCGTCACCCATCAGGAAGCCGCGCCCGCCATATTGCCTCAACTGTCCGTTCCGCTGCACCGCCAGGACCGAGCCCGTACCGACAGCCACCAGAATGCCGTCACCCGCACCCAAGGCGCCGCGCGCGGCGGTGACGGCATCGTTGACGACACGACTGCGGGCAAAGGGCAGCCGGGACTGCAGGGCCGTGGCCGCCGGGGCCATACCCCCTCCGGCAAGGCCCAGCACTGCAACAAGGTCGCCCGGCTGTGCGTCTGCCTGAACCATGGCGGCCGTTGCGGCCG
>NZ_JBKGUN010000036.1:0-10432 GCF_046462195.1 Paracoccus sp. (in: a-proteobacteria)
CTGCTCTTTTGCTAGCCGCAGCCCCGCCGCAAGGCAAGACCTTTGTCGCATCCTGCCAAAAAGAGACGCTTTTGGACGATTGTGACAATCCGTGCTGTCAAAAGACGCTTCTTGCTGCAGGCAGTGGCAGTCAATGCTTGGGGCTCATGTTGCCGGCAAAGGGGTCTGGCCGGAGCAAGAGGGGCATCGTCAGCGGCGCGGAAAGACCAGCACCCGGTCGCGCCGCAGCATCAGCCACATCGCCGTGCCGGGCGGTGGCAGGAAAACCCCCGGCACCGTCGCGTTCAGAACAATGGCGTCCTCGTCCGTCTGGAATTCGACCAGCGACTCGCGCCCCAGATAGCGGGCGCGGATGACCCGGGCCCGCGCCGCCGTACCGTTTTCGGGTGTAGGGGCCGGGCCTTGCCCCGCGCGGTCGAAATCGATCTTCAGATGCTGGGGACGGATGACGATGTCCACACCTGTTCCGTCGGGGAGACCGGGTGTCAGGAACTGTCCAAAGGGCGTGTCCGTCAGCGCGCCCTGCACCCGTCCTGCCAGAACGTTGATGTCACTGAAGAAGCCTGCCGCCTCCCGGTCCACGGGCGCGTTGTAGAGGTTGTAGGGCGCGCCCTGCTGCATGATCCGGCCATGCCGCATCAACAGGATCTGGTCGGCCATGCGCATCGCTTCGTGCGGCTCGTGCGTGACCAGCAGGACGGCCGTGCCTTCTTCCTTCAGCAGGGCCAGCGTTTCGTCGCGGATTCCGTCGCGCAGACGTTCGTCCAGCCCGCTGAAGGGTTCATCCATCAGCAGGACCCGGGGGCGGGGCGCCAGCGCGCGGGCCAAGGCAACGCGCTGCTGCTCGCCCCCCGACAACTCGTGCGGATAGCTGTCGATGTGGCGCGACATCCGCACCCGTTCCAGCAGTTCGCCGACACGGGCGCGATTGGCCCTGAACCCCCCCGAAAGGCCAAAGGCCACGTTCTCACGCACCGGCAGATGGGGAAACAACGCAAAGTCCTGAAACATCAGTCCGATCGCGCGGTGCTCGGGCGGAACGCGCGTGGTGGCATCGCAGATCAGCGTGCCGTCGACAAGGATGCGTCCGCTGTCCTGCAGGTCCACGCCCGCGATGATCCGCAGCGTCGTGGACTTGCCGCAGCCGGAGGGACCCAGCAGGCAGGTCACCTGTCCCGCCTCGACCTGGAAGCTGACATCGTCGACCACGGGCGCGCCATCGAAGGCGCGTGTCAGGTTCTGAACGTCCAGACGGGGCGGGGTCGTCACGGTTCTGGCCAAGCCTCCGGTTGCGGGTGGGGCCTGCCCTAGCAGGGGCAGGCCCCACCCGCAACGGCTTCAGATCGTGACGTTCAGCGCTCCTCCGTCCAGCAGGACGTTCTGGCCGACGATGAAGCGGGCTTGCTGGCTGCACAGGAAGGCGCAAGTCGCACCGAAATCACCGGCCGCTCCATAGGTGCCGGTGGGGATGGTGGCCTGCCGTTCGGCCCGTGCCTGGTCCAGGCTGATGTTCCTGGCCTTGGCCACGCCGCTGTCCAATCCGTCGGCACGGTCGGTCGCATGGATGCCCGGCAGCAGGTTGTTCACGCAAACGCCCCGGCCCGCCACCTGCCGGGACATGCCGGCGACAAAACCCGTCAGGCCGGTCCGGGCCGTGTTCGACAGCCCCAGAACCGGGATGGGCGAACGAACCGATTGCGACGTGATGTTCACCACCCGGCCCCAGCCGCGATCCATCATACCGGGCACCAGCGCCTGCATCAGCGCCACGGCCGACAGCATGTTGGCGTCGATGGCGCGGATGAAGTCCTCGCGGCTCCAGTCCTGCCAGTCACCGGGAGGCGGGCCGCCCGCGTTGGTCACCAAGATATCCGCCTGTCCCACAGCCTCCAGCACCTGTGTGCGGCCTTCGTCGGTGGTGATGTCCGCGGCAACGGGGGTGACCTCTACCCCATGGCGGTCGGCAATCTCGTGCGCGGTGCGGATGATCTCGGCCTCGGTGCGGCTGTTGATCACCAGGTTCACGCCTGCCTCGGCCAATGCTTCGGCACAGCCGCGTCCCAGCCCCTTCGAGGCCGCACAAACAAGCCCCCGTTTCCCCCTGATGCCCAGATCCATCGCGTTCTCCTGTCGGTTTCGGAGGCAAGAGAACGCGGAACCGGCACCCTTTGTCAAACGTGATGGCGGCCGGCTGCGGCAAGGGATTGGCCTTTTGCCTGCCAGGCTGCTTTTCTGGCGAATGCAGGACTGGTCCTGATGCACGGGTGCACTCGACCCACGAGAACAAGGACGAGCAAATGATGATTTATCTAAGACTCCGCCGAAGGCCATGTCCAAGGGGAATACCAAGCAGGTTCTGATGAGTCGGCCAGCCGGGCGAGGCGCTGGGCTGGTCGTCATGTGTGTTCGCCAGCTTCAAGAACTTTGCAGTTTCGATGGACCTGGTCTGGAGCGATGTGCCCTGTGGGGCAAGGTCCCCTCGAGGTCGAGCGACAGGCCATGTGTCCAGACCCCGCGATCTGCGAGCGCGCCCGTGGCGCGGCGGTTCGATGAGATCCGCCTGGTCAGAGGGACAGCGCCTTCCAGAATGCTGTAAGATCTTGAAGACGATCGGCTGTCATGCTGGTGCCTTTCGTCAGTTTGAGGATCGTCCGCGCTCTTGCCCAGCCGCACGCAGGGTTGCGGCACCAGTTGCGATGATCTGCAGCCACAGCATCGCCGCGACTGCCTCGACAGCCGGCTGCATTGCCAGAGCATGGTCATAGGCCGAGAAACCTAGGGCAACCGAGGCGGCCATTTCGACCTGATACATCATCTGGATGGCGCCGGCCCCGGCGGAGGTCCTCGGCAGCCCCGAGATGCCAAGCTGCATCACCGACGTGATCGTGAGGCCCATGGGCAGGCCCGCTTTCCAGCATCGCCTTGCACAGGGGCGGCAAGGGATCTGCCCTTATCTGTGGCGGCAACGCGCGGATCAGAATGAAGCTGGTGCACAGCAGCCAGATGCCATCCAAGTTGGCGGATGCAGCGCAACGCTCCAACAATCCTCGATCCAAGCGCAGCGCCGGCCGCCGACCGATCCTGTCGGAAGCTGCTGAGGCGACACTCCTGAGGCCGAGCATTATCGGGTCTGCATTGATCATGTCCGCAATGGTCTGAGCGTGTCCGAACGCCGCACCTGTGGTGATCCGCCCAATGACCCAGTGCTTTGGGATATCGCCCAGCGGCCCCGGACACCATCAATCCGGTGCGCCGTCATGCACTGCCTTTCGAAGCGGACAGCTCTGCTGGGGCGGACCACCCTTCTTTGGCATTCCTTCTTCCGCACCGACTGCAGGCGCAGAAAGATCGTGCAGCTCCTTGCCAACAGTCAAAGTTTCTTACGCAGGGTGACAGCATGAGCGGAGCGGACGCTTGAGCAACCTGCAGCCATATCCGCTTTACAGTCGGGGGATCGATCAGAGCGTTCGCTTGCCCTGCAACCGGCGGTGTAATCGAGATGCAATGCCGCGGCAGCATCTTCAAGTAGGCGCAACACTTGGCGTGCAGGTTTCGGCGAAGCGCGTCGGTTTCTTTCGCCGACTGCCCCGCTCGAGGGCATTGCGGACCGTGCCGTAGATCAATGAGGTCAGCGTCAGGTTGGATTGCCCGGCATCGGCAAGCGCAACGTCGGGCGCACTGGAAAGCATGGCTGTTCTTGCCGCATCGGCGCGTACGGCGAAGGCGCGCCGCAGCGCATTGTTGTCAAGCTCGACAACCGAGCGGTAGAAGGCGCGCACCACCTTGGCCCCCTCGGTCTTGGCCTGCCAATAGCTGTCGATTAGCGCTTCCACCATCTGCGCGATTGGCGCCCCATGCCGTGTCGCGCAGGTTGCTCCGATCTGCGCCGCAAGCGCATTCAGTTAGCGCGCGTTCAATGTATAGATCAACGTCTGCTTGTTCAGAGAATACTGATACATCGTGCCGACCGACACGCCCTTTCATGTAGGGAGGCCTAGGGTCGAAAGGCGGCCGTGCGCTGGGGACTGCCTTTTCCGCCGAGGTATATCAACATACGTTACATATCCTAAGATCAACTTACATACGCTGTGTATGTTAAGTTATGCGCAGCGTATGCTGTTGGAGGCAAGATGTTAGAAGAACACGTGCAGAGATGATGAAGGAAACGCAGCGCAAGCTGCTGGTGTCGGCGCGTAAGGCCTGTGGTCGAAACGGCTTCTCGGCCACCTCGATGAACGATCTTACGGCTGCGGCAGGCCTGACGCGCGGGGCGCTCTATCATAGTTTCGGGGACAAGAAGAGGCTCTTTGCGGCAGTGTCGATCAGATCAACGCCGAAAATGGCTGAACGGGCACGTGCCGTCGGTACCGACGCCGGGACCCTGTGGGACGGTCTGTTGGCCGAAGGCAGCGCCTATATGAAGATGGCATTGGACCCCGAGGTGCAGCGCATCGTCCTGCTCGACGGTTCTGCGGTGCTGGGTAATTCCGCTCGATGGCTCAGCCAGAACCGCTGTCTCGACGCAATGCTGGCCACGGGGCTTTTGGCAGATCGGGCGCCACGGGAGGATCACAAGACCAAAGATTGGTGAGGTGATCTTTGGCTGTGTTCCAGTGGCTTCGCAGACAAAGGCGCCCGACTGACGCTCTTGGTCTTCGCAGTCTTGGTTGTCGCTTCGCCCCCAAATGGGGCTGGCTAATCCTCTCATCACTCACGCTCTTCTCCTCTTGTACGAATGCCAAGAGATTGGAGATAGTCTTCTCGGGACGCTGGACAGAGGAGTATGCAATAAGCGGGATAGATTTACAGCCTTTTAATCCGCAGCAGCCCGATCGATGGATCGATGGGACAAAGCGCAGACGCGGCCTGTCGCTGCCGGTCAGACCCTTGGATAGCGCTGCAGAGCAGCTTCCTTAGAGCAGCCTGCCAAACGCGGCACAGGGTCGTTTATCGGTCTCCTCCTGGCCGATACCCTGCCGGAGCCGGACGTTCTGCTGAGGGCCAGTCATGCCTGGGCGAAAGACCTGAAGATTGCGCATTCTATGGCTTTGCCATTTGTCAGCAGAACCTAATGTCAGGGATTTATCCTCAATTCACCCAAGCTCCTGTGAAGGGCAGTCTTCCCTCCAAGGCCAGACTTCCTCCATGTGGGTCTGAAATGGTGACCTGCGTAAAAAATGGCCCCATTCCCTTTGGCAACCGCCAAACGGCATCTGTCCTATTGTCAACTCTTCATCCAATGCGGTTTGCGAAGAGTCCTAGCCAAGAGCGAGCAAGTTGTCTTTTATGATCGCGCCCGTATCATACGGCTTTCAGCACAATTTTGTTCGGATATAAAAAGCGCATGTTGACGTGTGGGACGGCCCACGGCATCGCGTTGCGGTATAATGGCTGGATCAGAGAGCAGACATGGACAACTTCCTTCCGTTGAAGGATCTGAAAATTTACCTCATCAACCTCGATCGTGGGCGCGAGCGGCTGGCTCGAATGCAGGTCAAGTGTGCCGCTGCCGGTCTGGAATTCGAACGTGTGGCTGCCGTCGATGGGTCGATGCTGACCTTTCCAAATCCTGAATTCAGTGAAAGCGGCTACAAGTACCTGCATGGGCGCAGGGTGATCCCGGCAGAAGTCGGGTGCTATCTGAGCCATGTCGAATGTGCGCGCAGACTTCTGGCCAGCGATGCGGAGCACGCGCTCATTCTGGAAGACGACGTCGCGTTTCCGGCCGACTTTAAAGAGCTTCTCATCAGCACGATGGACTGCCGCTCGGACTGGGACATTCTTCGGCTGAGCACGATGAATACCGGCCCCAAGTTTAGTTATCGACGGTTACCAGGTGGGCGCAGTCTTGCCATTGCCCTTACCCGCGAAAAAGGCGCGGGCGCCTATATCATCAACCGCAAGGCAGCACTCTGGATCACGCGCAAGCTGATGCCGATGCGCCTGTCATACGACATCGCTTTCGATCTCGAGTATCTGGATGGCCTGCGGTCGGTGTTTGTCGACCCGGTACCGGTCAGCCAGCGAGATGAAGGATCATCGCAGATCCAGAACAACATCAGGGCTTATAAATACCCCAAAACACGATACCTGACGGTCTTGCCATATCGCACTTGGCTCGAAGTCACGCGCTTGACCCTGCGAGCGGCCTGCTACTTGCGGCTCTCCATTCATCATCAACCGGGCCGCACCTTCCTGAGGGTCGTTCCGGTGGTTGCGGCGGTCTTGTTGGGGATCGACGAGATATTCGATCACATATGAACCGGCGGCTGCACGAGGCCGCCATATCGTTCATCATGCAGGCGACGACAGGGTACCGCAGCGCGAAACGGCAGGGGATTTGATTTCTGCCTCGGATATGGTTAACCGGACTTTACAATTTGGCGGGTTCCTGCTGAAGAAGCGAGCGGCTTCTTTCGTCTGGCCACCGGTTCGTGAAAGATGGACATCCAGTAAAAGCGGTGCTGCGCCGAGTCGCGATCCGCCACAAAGCAGGAGCAGAGTTTCGAGGTGTCAGATCGATACGCCCGGACCCGACATGAGCCCATGCCGGGAACGGTGGCCGCGTTCCAGGTGCGCGGCCGCTTCCTGACTGCGCTGGCGCTTCGCATCGACACCGATAGCGCGGGAGAGGCGCTTTATGCGCAACTGGACGAGCAGTTGCGAAAAACGCCGCAGTTCTTTTCGGGGGCGCCCGTGGTGCTGGATTTCGTCAGTACTTCCGTCTTTGGCAACCCTGAGCGACTTCGAGAACTGGTGGACAACCTGCGCAAGCGCGAGTTGCGGGTCTTCGGCGTGGAGAATGCCGCCAGTATCGATCCGGCGCTGCTGCAGGCACTGGGCCTGATTCCGGTGACCGGGGGGCGGGATGCGCCGCTGCCCCGTGAAAACAGCAGCCCCGCCCGAACCGTCGAAGCGCCGCGCCCCGTCGAGAACAAGGTCATACGTTCACCCGTTCGGTCGGGACAGATGGTCGTGGCCGAACGCGGCGATCTGACGGTCATCGGCTCGGTCGCCTCGGGGGCCGAACTGATCGCTGCGGGAAACATCCATGTTTACGGCCCCCTGCGCGGCCGCGCCATGGCCGGTTGTCATGGCGACGAGACCGCGCATATCTTCTGCCAAAGCCTGAACGCCGAATTGGTCGCAATCGCAGGCCTTTATCAGACGAGCGAAACGCTCGAGGACGCAGCCCGCCAACGCTGCACGCACATATATCTGGAGGATGAAAAACTTCGCATGGAGGTGATCGCATGACGACAGAACCCAAGAACAATCCGCCCCTCGGGCGGGTCATCGTGATCACCTCGGGAAAGGGGGGCGTCGGCAAGACGACCTCGTCGGCGGCGATCTCGGCCGCGTTGGCCAAGCAGGGCTTCCGGACGGTCGTGATCGATTTCGACGTGGGTCTGCGCAACCTGGACATGACCATGGGCTGCGAACGCCGGGTGGTCTTTGACTTCATCAACGTCATCCAGGGCGATGCACGGCTCAAGCAGGCGCTGATCAAGGACAAGCGTCTTGACACCCTGTCGATCCTGCCCACCTCGCAAACCCGCGACAAGGATGCACTGACCAAGGAGGGCGTGGAAAAGGTCCTGACCGAACTTAAGGCCGAGTTCGACTATATCGTCTGCGACAGCCCGGCCGGAATCGAGCATGGCGCGCAGATGGCCATGCATTTCGCCGATGAGGCGGTGGTCGTCACCAACCCGGAAGTGTCCTCGGTGCGCGACAGCGACCGTGTGCTGGGCCTGCTCAGCAGCCAGACCAAGCGGGCCGAGACCGAGGGTGCCGAGCCCATCAAGGCCCAGGTCCTGATCACGCGCTATGATCAGGAGCGCGTGGACAAAGGCGAGATGATGACGGTCGATGACGTTCTCGAGATCCTGGCAGTGCCGCTGCTGGGTGTCGTGCCCGAGAGCAAGGCCATCCTGAAGGCGTCCAACGTCGGAACGCCTGTGGTGCTGGACGGACCTTCGGCCGCGGCCCAGGCCTACGAGGACGCAGTCTCCCGCCTGACCGGTACGCAGGTCGAGATGCGCATTGTCGGCGAGCGTCGCCCCGGCCTGTTCCAGCGACTGTTCGGACGTGCGTCATGAGCCTGTTCGGTTTCGTTCGCAAGCAGCGCCCGACCCAGACCGCGCAGACGGCAAAGGACCGTCTGCAGATCCTTCTTGCACATGAACGCAGCAGCAGCGGCGCCGCCGAGGCGGATTACCTGCCGATGTTGCAGCGCGACATCGTTGCGGCGATCCGGAAGCACGTTCCGATCGGGGAGACGGATGTCGAGGTCCGCATGGAGCGCGGCGACCAGATGTCGAGCCTGGAGATCAACATCGAACTGCCTGGGGCGCCTTCGAAAGCCGGCTAATGACATCAGGCGCAGGTCCCGGCGCGATCCGGGCCCTCATTTCCTAGCAGTTTCGACTCAGCGTCGGCCAGTCAAGCACGTCCGCCGTTGGCTCCAGAGTTGCGCAGCAGATTTCGGAAAGCATCTTGTTGCTTCGAAGATGACATGGCCACGAGATCGATTCGTACGCACTCGATGTTCAAGATCTGGCCTTCACTTCGCCGCAGCCGAGGTTGCGCCAGTCGCTTTTGCAAGTTCCTTTTGAACTTGCGAAGCTTCGAAGCGCGCATTGGAAAAGCACTTCTCTCGTTTTTCTAGGACTTCACTCCCGACACGACACTCACTCTTACATGTCCGCCCAGTGCCATGATCATGTGCAGGCTGTTCGTGCGAGAGCATTTGGGCTCGGCTGCTATTTGTACGATGATGGGCTCTGTTCTGCGGTCAGGACTGATTGAATGGATTGGGGCTACGTGGTTCATGTGTCCGGCTTGGCGGGGTGTTGATCAGAACCCTCCCTCGGCCGCCAGAAGTGGGGAGTGAGCGGCTGCGGTTGTTCAACGAACACCAGTTCTCTGGATTGTTGTGCCGCTGATCCGTGTGGCGGAAAATGCCATTCCACTGCCGCCCGTTGCAGCACGCCGGATTGTTCACGGTCGCTCCTTTGGATGAGTGCGGTCCGCATCTCGCGCTCTGGCCTCCTGCACAGAGGAAATTTATCGGGTCACCAGCAACATTTCAGTGCGCAACAGACTCGAAAGCTGGCAGCCTCATGATTGGCAGCAGGGTCATCCCGTGAATGTTGTTCCAAGGATCCAATGTCATTCCTTGTTGCTCACAGTTCATTGCATCGGAAAAAACTATGAGGGCCAGTTTTCAACTGGCACCAAGGGGAGGCCGGGCAATGGCGTCAAGAAAGGCGCGTAGGCTCATTCACCCAGCACCAGCTTGGCCGCGATTGCCCACATGACAACTGCAATAACCGCCTCCAGGATACGCCACGATGTCGGCTTGGCAAAGATCGGGCGCAGCCATGCCGATCCATAGCCAAGCGAGAAAAAGAACAGGAATGATCCTGTCACCGCGCCCGCGGCAAATGATCCCGTCCTCTCGGCAAAGCGGGTCGAAATCGTGCCCAGCAACACCACTGTATCGAGATAGACGTGAGGATTCAGCCAAGTGATTGCCAAGCAGGCGAGCAGGGTATTGAAAAGGCCGTTCGCTTGTCGCGCGGTGCCGATGACCAGTGCATCGCTGGAATGCAGGGCTGCTCTCATGCTCTTTGCTCCGTACCAGATCAGAAATGCCGCACCGGCAAAGCGCATGGTTGGCGCGAGCCACGGAAGCCACCGTGCGATTTGCCCGAAGCTCGTGACTCCCAGCAGGATCAGGATCGCATCGGAAACAGCGCAGGTCAGACAGACGGCCAGAACATGTTCGCCCCTCAACCCCTGACGCAGGACAAAGGCATTCTGCGCCCCGATCGCCATGATCAGGCTGAGGCCGGTCAGCATGCCGGTCAGAAAGATGGAAAGGCTCATGAGGGTGACTCACTCATCAAGAAGTTCTTGATGTAACGGGCCAGCGCAAATCAGACAAACTCAAGCTGCTAATGCTCGATCAGGAACGCTTGACATGCTGCGTCCTGCCGAGGCGATGATCGTATAGACTGGCAGCTTCGAGAGGCCGCCCGCGTTGAACATCACTGCATCAGCCAGCTCGCAACACGTGCGGAGTTTGGAAGAGTGTTTAGCAATTGTTCTGATCCAACCCGGCCAGCTTTGCTCCGCAACCGAGGCAGGATTCTTGCTGTGTCGCCACATGGAACACCTATATGCGTCTGATAGAGGAAAGGGGTCAAGCATAGCTGTTGGCAAGGCGGTCTGAAGGACTGAACCTTATGCTATGACCAGTGCGGACGCCGCACGCAAAGGTCAGCCACCTCAAGGGGACGGCATCTTTTCAACATATTGCCGCCCTATGTATCAGATGTTTGCTTGCTGGCGTCGTGCAACCGGTGCTCCATGATCTTCTGCCGGTTTTGTGGACACGAAGACAAGATCGTGGCCCATGATCTGG
>NZ_JBKGUN010000037.1:0-30213 GCF_046462195.1 Paracoccus sp. (in: a-proteobacteria)
TGGGCCGCGAGGCCAAGGTCGATGCCCTGCAGGAGATCGCCGCACGACTGGGAACAACGGCGCGAAATGCCATCGCAGTGGGCGACGGGGCGAACGATCTGGGCATGATCCAGCTGGCCGGTGCCGGCGTGGCGCTGCATGCCAAGCCTGTTGTTGCCGCGCAGGCGCAGATCCGCATCAATCATGGCGACCTAACAGCCTTGCTGTACCTGCAGGGCTATTCCGCACAAGACTTCGTGCCGGCCTGATCTCCCATCCGGCCGGGCCCGCCCGACGCTTTGCGGGGGCAGCGAAAAAACCAAGTCCCTCACTGTCCCTGCCCCCAGGAGCGATACGATGCTGGATCTGACCCTTGACCTGTTTCTGATGCTGATCGCGGCGGCCTTTGCGGCGGGTTTTGTCGATGCCATCGCGGGCGGGGGCGGGCTGATCACCCTGCCGGTGCTGATGCTGGCAGGCATTCCTCCGGCGCAGGCCTTGGCCACAAACAAGGTGCAAGGCGTGTTCGGCGCAGGCACGGCGGCACTCAGCTATGCGGCGCGGGGGCTGGTCGACCTGCGGCGGCAATGGAAATCGGCGCTGCTGGCCGGGGCCGCGGGGGCAGGGGGCGCCCTGCTGGTCAGTGCCGTTCCGACGGACGGGTTGCGTCTGATCCTGCCGGTCATCCTGATCGGCATCGCGCTATTCTTCGCGTTCAAGCCCGGCCTCGACGACCTGGACCGGACACAGCGTCTGACACCCGCCGTCTTTGCACTGAGCGTCGTGCCCTTTGTCGGCTTTTATGATGGATTGATCGGGCCCGGGGCAGGGGCGTTCTACATGATCGGCTTTGTCACGCTGGCCGGGTATGGCGTGCTGAAGGCGACGGCGCATACCAAGCTGTTGAACTTTGCCTCGAATCTGGGCGGGTTGGGTGCCTTTGCGCTGGTTGGTCAGCCGTTGTGGCTGTTGGGTATCTGCATGGGGGCGGCCCAGATCGGAGGCGCCATGCTGGGCGCCCGGTTGGCATCGCGCATCGGGGCGCGGCTGATCAAGCCCTTGCTGGTTGTCACCTCGACCGTGCTGGCGCTGCGTCTGATCTGGCAAATGATCTGACACTGACGCTGCCGGCGCCACCTCTGCCAAGGGGCGCCGGCCCGAGGGCGGTGCAGGGATGGGGGACAACCCACGCCCCATGATAGGCAGGAAACTGCGTCGCTTTCGTGACGATTTGCGGCCGTTAGCCCGGAAAGCCGGGTGCGCTGCGCATCCGGCCCGTGACCATGCCGCGCCAGTTCCGGATCGGACCGTCCAGCAGCCGTTGCGCCACGGGTGACGCGCGGTCCAGAACGCCCAGATGGATCAGCAGCGCGACAATCGCGGCTTCGCTGGCGCGCGTGGCGCCATCCGTGATCTTGAGCGCGATGCCCAGGCCCTGTTCGGGCAGGATGGCCACGAAGACGGCCTCGGCCCCGGTCTTGACCGCGATCGTGCCATCAAGGCTGCGCATCAGTTCGGTGCAGGAGCGCCCTTCGCCCGCAACCATTTCGGGATAACTGCGCATCGCGTCGACCAGCCGCCGCATGGCCTGCCCGCGGCGGTCGCCCGCGGGGTTGGCAAAGCGCGCCATCGCCATCGCCAGCCCTTCCAGCGAGCAGGCCCAGTTTGGGGCCGAGCACCCGTCGATGCCAAAGCCGGGGCTGGTTTCACCCGTGACCTCCTCGAGAGCGGCCTTGCAGGCCTGCTGGACACGATGCCCGGGATCCACATAATCGGGCCCACCCCGCAGGTGCCGGTTCAGGGTCAGAAAACCCGCATGCTTGCCAGAACAGTTGTTGTGCAACTGGCAGGGCATTTCGTCCGAACAGGTGAGGCGGCGGTTTTCGTCCCGGTCCTGCGGCATGTGGCTGCCGCAGCGCAGGTCGCTTTCGGCCAGATCCAGTCCCGACAGCCAGTCCCCCACGGCCTGCACATGCATCGCGGCCCCGGAATGGCTGGCGCAGGCGAGGGCCAGCTGGCGGTCCGTCAGGCCCGCGGCATCGGCCGCGCCGCTTTCCACCAAGGGCAGCGCCTGGATCATCTTGCACGACGACCGGGGAAAGATGATCTGCGACGGCTGACCCCAGGCCTCGACCACGCCCGAAGCGTCACAAATGACCGCGTGGCCGGAATGCAGGCTTTCCCGCATGTCACCGCGCCACAATTCGATCATCTCGGCAGGACGCATCGGAAATTCTCCCTGACAATTGCGCGATTGTGCTTGCGCAGCCTTTCTCGGGCGGCGATTTTCGCTATCCTGACGGCAGATGGTTGAAAAGACCACAGCAATCAGGGACAACGCCGGGCAAAGCGGCGAAACGGAGGCCAGAGTATGATTACCACCACGCTGCGCGGCATTGGCGCCAGCCTTGTCCTGATCGCCGGACTGGGTACGGCGGTCGCGCAAGAATCGAGCAATGTCGTGGCGACCGAAGGGGACTGGACGGTGTTTGCGGCGGACAATCCGCGCGAATGCTGGGCCGTGTCGCCTCCGCGATCGACCATCAACACCCGCGACGGTCAGCCGACCGAAGTGGCGCGCGGCGATATCCGCCTTTATGTCGCCTATCGTCCCGGACAGAACGGCGAGGTGTCGTTCACCGGCGGCTATCCCTTTGCACCCGACTCCACGGTCGAGGTCGATGTGGGCGGGCGCAAGTTCAACCTGTTCACCGAAGGTGAAAGCGCCTGGACCGGCAGTCCGTCGGACGACCAGGCCTTGGTCACCGCCCTGCGGGCCGGTTCCTCGGCTGTCGTGACCGGGCGCTCGGCGCGCGGCACGACCACCAAGGACACGTTCAGCCTGTCAGGCATTACCGCGGCCACCAACAGCGCAAGGTCGCGCTGCGAATAAGCCGGGATGGGGCCATTGCCCCCTCCATCCGGACATTCCGGAACATCTGCCATGTTGAAAGAAGCGGGGCTGGTTGATTTCCAGCCCCGTTTCGCTTATCTGCAGGTCTTTCACGCCAATCCGGGACAGGTTCATGACCATCCTTATTCCGCAGGCCGCAGGCGCGGCCCCGATCACGCAGGACGTCCTGACCATTCCGCGCAAGATGCCGGAAGGGGGGCGGGTGAACATCGTGGGCCTGACGCGTGAACAGTTGCTGGCCGCCTTGGTCGAGGCGGGAACACCCGAGCGGCAGGCCAAGATGCGCCTGGGCCAGGTCTGGCAGTGGGTTTATCACTGGGGCGTGCGCGACTTTGCGCAGATGACGAACCTTGCCAAGGACTATCGTGCCCTCTTGGCCGAGCGGTTCGAGATTGCCCTGCCCGAAATCGTGACCCGTCAGGTCAGCGCCGACGGCACGCGGAAATACCTGCTGAAGATCGCCGGCGGCCATGAAGTCGAGGCTGTCTATATCCCCGAGGAAGGCCGTGGCACGCTCTGTGTTTCCAGTCAGGTCGGCTGCACACTGACCTGTTCGTTCTGCCATACCGGCACGCAAAAGCTGGTGCGCAACCTGACTGCCGGCGAAATCGTGGGCCAGTTGCTGGTCGCGCGTGACGATCTGGGCGAATGGCCCGTGCAGGGCGCCCCCAAGGACGAGACGCGGCTGATCAGCAATGTCGTGCTGATGGGCATGGGCGAGCCGCTCTACAACTTCGAGAACGTGCGCGACGCGATGAAGGTGGTGATGGACAACGAGGGCCTGTCCTTGTCCCGCCGCCGCATCACCCTGTCGACCAGCGGCGTCGTCCCCGAGATCGCCCGCACGGCGCGGGAAATCGGCTGCCTTCTGGCCGTCAGTTTCCACGCCACGACCGACGAGGTGCGCGACCGTCTTGTGCCCATCAACAAGCGCTGGAACATCGAGACGCTGCTGGGCACGCTGCGCGAATACCCGCGCCTGACCAACAGCGAACGGATCACCTTCGAATACGTGATGTTGGCAGGCGTCAATGACAGCGACGAGGATGCCCACCGCCTGGTGCGGCTGATCGAGGGCATTCCTGCCAAGATCAACCTGATCCCGTTCAACGAATGGCCTGGTGCGCCCTACAAGCGGTCCAGCAACAACCGCATCCATGCCTTTGCCGACATCATCCACAACGCCGGTTATGCCAGCCCGATCCGCACGCCGCGCGGAGAGGATATCATGGCGGCCTGCGGCCAGCTGAAATCGGCGACGGAGCGCGGGCGCAAATCTCGTGCCCAGATCGAGGCCGAGGCCGGCTGATCCAGGCCGGTTCCTTTAAGGCAGCGCTTCCCGCAGCTTTGACAGAAGCACATTCAGCACCGCACGATCCTGCGGCGGCAGGCCCGCCAGCAGGCGGGTCTCGTTTTCGGCATGCGGCCCGATGGCGTTCTCGACAAGTGCAAGACCGGCGGGCGTCAGTTCGACCAGCGTGCCGCGCCGGTCCTCGGGGTTGGGCAGGCGGCGGATCAGGTCCCGTCGTTCCAGTCGATCCAGTCGCGCCGTCATGCCACCGGAACTGAGCATCGTCGCCTCATAGAGTGCCGTAGGTGTCAGGCGAAAGGGCGTCCCCGCCCGGCGCAGGGTCGCCAGAACGTCGAACTCGCCTCCCTGCAGATTGAACCGCTCGAAGACAGGCTGCAGGTCGCGAGTCAGCAGGGCCGACAGTTCGTTCAGCCGGCCGATGATCTCCATCGCCTCGACGTCTAGGTCAGGGCGCTCTCGGCGCCAGGCTTGTGCCGCACGGGCAGCACGATCAGGGTCAGACATGTCTTGCCATCAAGATTGTTTTCGGCAAGATACTAGCATCCGAAGCAAGGATACGACAATGACCGAGATGCAGGGCCGGCTGGTGATCCTGGGATGTCTGGTGACGGCCGGGGCCGCGCTGGCGGTGACGATCCTGATCTCTCGCATGGCGTCGGATGCCGGGGCGCCGATGATCTGGTTCCTGTCTGTCGTTTTGGCTGGTGGAGGGGCGGTGCAGCTGGTGCTGGCGGCGCTGCTGGGACAGTTGCGTGGCGCAGGGCGGATGCTGCGCTATGCGGCGGGGGCGGGTGTGCTGCTGGCCGGTCCCACCGCGCTTGGCTATCTGGCCGTTGCGCATGTGGGCGCAGGCTATATCGCGCTGACCTTTGCCTTTCCGATCCTTCTGACATGGGGGATGGCTCGCCTGCTGGGACTGGAGCGTGCCGATCCCCGTCGCTCGTTGGCAGTGGCCTTGGGTCTGTCCGGGGGCGTGATTCTGGCGCTGTCCAAGCTGACGGACCTGCCGGCCGAGGGGACAACCTGGCTGGTCGCGGCGACGGCGATGCCGGTGGTCATTGCCGTGGGCAACATCTATCGCAGCCGCTATTGGCCTGCGGGCGGGCGGCCGCTGACCCTGTCGGCGCTGACGCTGCTGATGGCAGGGCTGGCCTGCGTGCCGCTGGCCCTGATGGTGGATCCGGGTGCCGCCATCCTGTGGCACCGCGCGGACCTGCGCTCGCTGGTGGGTGTCGATGTGGCCGTCTTCGTGATCCAGTACATCGCCTTTTTCCAGCTGCAGCGCCGGGGCGGCCCGGTCACGCTGTCGCTGCTGGGGCCTGTGGCGGCCGTCACCGGGGCGGGCGGTGCCTTGTGGCTGTTCGCCGAACCGCTTCCGCAGGGCTTTCTGCTGGCCGGGCTGCTGGTGGGGGCGGGCGTCCTGCTGATGCTGATGCGCCGCGCCCCTGCAGCCCGACCCGTTTAAGGGGCAGGCCAGTTGTCGATGATCGCGACGGCCTCGTCGGCGGTCTCGACATAGCGGATCAGTTCCAGGTCGCTCTGGCTGATCGTGCCCGCATCCGCCAAGGCCTGCCAGTTGATGATGCCGTCCCAGAAGGCGGCGCCGAACAGCAGGATCGGGATGCGCGCCATGCGGCCCGTCTGGATCAGCGTCAGCGTTTCGAACAATTCGTCCAGGGTGCCGAATCCGCCGGGAAAGACGGTGACGGCGCGGGCGCGCATCAGGAAATGCATCTTGCGGACAGCGAAATAATGGAAGTTGAAGCAAAGGTCCGGTGTCACATAGGCATTCGGCGCCTGCTCGAACGGCAGCACGATCCCCAGACCGATGGACACGCCGCCCGCCTCGGCCGCGCCCTTGTTGCCGGCCTCCATGACGCCGGGTCCGCCGCCGGTGCAGATCACGAACTCCCGTCCCTTTGCCGCGAGGCTGCGCTCGGTCATCCTGTGGGCGAAAAGGCGCGCCTGCTCGTAATACTGCGACAGTTCGGCAAGGGCAGTCGTGCGTGCCGTCCGGGTCCCGTCGGGCGAGGGAATACGGGCGCCGCCGAACATCACCACCGTCGATTCGATGCCGTATTCGTCCATGATCATCTGCGGCTTCAGCAATTCCAGCTGCAGCCGGACGGAGCGCAGTTCTTCGCGCAGCAGGAACTCGCGGTCGGTGAAGGCCAGGCGATAGGAGGGTGCACGGGTCTGGGGCGTATCGGGAACATGGTCCGCGCGGGCCACGTCCTCCTCGCTGTCGGGCAGGGTGTGGACGCGGTCCTCTTCGGGCAGGTCGTCGTTCATCGAAGCCTCATAAGCGCCCTTGCGCGGATTGCGCGGGCTTTCCCTGACGCATATAGCCCGGAACAGAGATTTTCCACCCACCCCCGCCCGAGGAGAGGCCGCCATGACCCAAGCCCTGGAAACCGCCATCGAAGCCGCGTGGGAGAACCGCGCCGACATCACCAGCGCCACCCAGGGTGAAACCCGTGAAGCGGTCGAGGAAACGCTGCGGCAGCTGGACAGCGGCGCCCTTCGCGTGGCCGAAAAGCGCGACGCGGACTGGCACGTGAACCAGTGGGCGAAAAAGGCCGTGCTGTTGTCGTTCCGCCTGAACGACATGGAGGAAATGTCGGGAGGGCCGCAGGGGTCGAACTGGTGGGACAAGGTCCCGTCCAAGTTCCACGGCTGGGGTGCGAACCAGTGGCGTGACGCGGGCTTTCGTGCCGTGCCGGGCGCGATCGTGCGGCGATCCGCATTCATCGGGCGGAACGCCGTGCTGATGCCGTCCTTCGTGAACCTGGGTGCCCATGTGGGCGAGGGCACGATGGTGGACACCTGGGCCACGGTCGGCAGCTGCGCGCAGATCGGCAAGAATGTCCACCTGTCGGGCGGCGTCGGCATCGGCGGCGTGCTGGAGCCGCTGCAGGCCGGTCCCACCATCATCGAGGACGACTGCTTCATCGGCGCCCGGTCCGAGGTCGTCGAAGGCTGCATCGTGCGTGAAGGTTCGGTTCTGGGAATGGGCGTCTATATCGGTCAGTCCACCAAGATCGTCGACCGCGAGACCGGCAATGTCAGCTATGGCGAAGTGCCTGCAGGCTCGGTCGTGGTGTCAGGAACGATGCCCTCGAAGAACGGCGTGAACCTGTATTGCGCGGTGATCGTCAAGCGCGTGGACGCGCAGACGCGCTCCAAGACCTCTGTCAACGAACTGCTGCGCGACTGATGACCACCCTTTACATCGATGCGGATGCCTGCCCCGTGAAGGCCGAGGCCGAGCGGGTGGCGGTGCGCCTTGGTGTGCCGATGGTGCTGGTCTGCAACGGCGGGCTGCGGATGCCCACGCATCCGCTGGTCCGCCTGCAGATCGTCCCCGAGGGGCCGGACGCGGCCGACATGTGGATCGCGGATCACTGTGGCCCGGGTGACGTGGTGGTGACGGGCGACCTGCCCTTGGCCGACCGCTGCCTCAAGGCCGGCGCGCAGGTCCTGCGCCATGACGGCGAAGTTTTGTCCGAAGCCAATATCGGGTCGCGTCTGGCCGTGCGCGACCTGATGGCAGACCTGCGGGCGGCCGATCCGTTCCTGCAGGGCGGCGGTGCCTCGTTCGGCAAGGCGGACCGCGCACGGTTCCTGCAGGCGCTGGACCGGGCGCTGACACTGGCGCGGCGCGGCTGACGAACCATCCGGCCCTTGCGCGCGTTGCCCCAGTCGCATCGGGCAGGAGAGGTCGATGAGCGACGACACCAGTATCAGCGCCCTGATCGACCGCGTCCAGGGCGCAGCCGGCGGAGAGAAAACAAAGGTCGGCCAGATCGCCGAGGCCTTGGGCCGCGATTCGCTGCCCCCGAACCTGATGATCCCGGCGCTGGCAGTAGTGTCCCCATTGTCGGGCGTCCCGCTGTTTTCCTCGGTCTGCGGGATCATGATCGCGCTGATCTCGGCACAGATGCTGATCGGCCGGGAGCATGCCTGGCTGCCCGGCTTTGTCAGGCGCAGAGAGGTTTCGACCGCCAGACTGTGCAAGGGCACCGACTGGATGAAGCGTCCGGCCCGTTTCCTGGACCGCATCACCCGTGAAAGACTGAGCTGGCTGGTGCGCCGGCCCATGTTGTGGGTGACGCAACTGATCTGCCTGATCTGCGGCCTGGTCATGCCCTTTCTGGAGATCGTGCCCTTTACCTCGTCCCTGATGGGGGTTGTGGTCAGCCTGTTTGCCTTTGGCATGCTGGCGCGGGACGGGGTCTTCACGCTGCTGGGGTTTGTCGCAATTGGCGGGCTGGGAACGGTCGTGCTGTATTTCCTTCGTTGAGGCAGGGGGCGCCTCAGGGCGCGATCATGACCATCAGGGCTGGAATGGTCAGGATGCTGATGGCGGTGGAGATCAGGATCGCGGTTGAAACCCGTTGTTGGGCAATCCCGAAATGCTGTGCCAGGATATAAACGTTGCCCGCCACGGGCAGGCCCGACGCGACGATCATGACGCCCGCCGCCATCGGATCGACCTCCAGCATCCAGGCGGCCAGCCCCACCGCCAAAGGATGCAGCACCAGCTTGGCCCCGGCCAGCCAGACCGACGGCGCCAGCCGGGCCAGCCGCCGCCCCGCAAGGCTGGCTCCTATGGCGAACAATGCGCCCGGCGTGGCCGCGGCCCCCAAAATCGTCAGGAATTCGTCCAGCGGGCTGGGCAGCGGCAGACTGAACCAAGCCCAGGCCAAGCCTGCCGCCATTGAAAGGATCATCGGGTTGGCCAGAAGCCCGCGCAGGACCGGCAGCAGCGTTGTCAAGCGCAGACCGCCGTTCCGGGCGGCATGAACGATCAGCGTGATCAGGGTGGAAAACACCATCATGTCGATGGTCAGGATCATCAGGACAGGACCGACGGCCCGCTCTCCCATCAGGACCACCAGCATGGGAACGCCCAAAAAGCCCGTGTTGCCTATCATGCAGCCCTGCGCCTCCATGGCGGCCTCGGGCAGGGGCAGGCGACGCACGCGCGCGACAGCGATGCCCAAGGCCCAGATCGCCAACGATCCTGCCAGATAGGCCGCAACAAAGCGCAGGTCGAACAGCGCCGCCAGATCGAGACCCGCCGCGAAACGGAACAACATGGCGGACAGGGCGAAATAGAAGACAAAGCGCGTCAGCCAAGCCGCCGCTTCCTGTGGGAAAAAACGCGTGGCGGCGGCGATCCAGCCAAGGCCGATCAGTCCGAAAAAGGGCAAGGTCTTCAGAAAGACCTCAAGCATCGGCCGTTCGCTGTGACACGCATCCCCCTTTTCGGGTCCCTTCCGGGACGCGTCAGCCGGACCCGATCAGCACCCCCACGGCCAGCACCAGACCACCGCCGACGACCACTTGCAAGACGGCCCGCCAGAAAGGGGTCTGCATCCAGCGGTTCTGGATCCAGGCGATGGCCCACAGCTCGACAAAAACCACGATGATGGCCAGCGTCGTGGCCGTCCAGAAATCCGGGATCAGGTATGGCAGCGCATGGCCCATTCCGCCCACTGCCGTCATCACACCGGACGCCACCCCCCGCTTGAGCGGAGAGCCGCGCCCCGACACCACCCCGTCGTCCGAGGCGGCCTCGGTGAATCCCATGCTGATGCCCGCCCCTAGACTGGCCGCAAGGCCGACAAGAAAGGTGGTCCAGGGGTCTTGGGTCGCAAAGGCCACCGCAAAGATCGGCGCCAAGGTCGAAACGCTGCCGTCCATCAGCCCCGCCAGTCCCGGCTGCACCCATGTCAGCACAAAGGCGCGGTGGGCGACGGCGTCCTCCTCGTCGCGGCTGCTCCTGTCCAGATGCTCGGCCGTCAGTTCGGCGGCGCGGTTCTCATGTCCGCGTTCGGCTGCCGCCAGATCGCCCAGAAGCGCCCGCGTTTCGGTGTTCTGGCACAGCTGCGCGGCCCGGGCATAGAAATCGGCGGCCTCGCGCTCCATCCCGGCCGCTTCCGCGCGAATCGCCTCCAGCGACATCGTGCCCATCATCCAGACGGGGCGGCGGGTGACATAGCCCGCCACATGCTCGCGCCGGATCACGGGGATCGCCTCGCCAAAGCGGGTTCGGAATGCTTCCAGCAACTGGCGCCGGTGGTTGTCTTCCTCGGCACTCATGCCGTCAAAGACGGCTGCAGTGGCGGGATAATCGCTGCGCAGGACCTCGGCCCAGCTGCGATAAATGCGGGCGTCATCCTCCTCGGATGCAATGGCCAGCGCCAAGATCTCGCGTTCGGTCAGATCGGACAAGCGCTTGCGGGCAGAGAGGAAGGGCAGGGTCATCGTTCGTGCTCAGGTATCCTCGGGGGTCAGGCCGCTTGCAGCCGAGGAGGCGGACGGCCCCCTGCGGACGGTGAATTCCAATGCGCCGTCTTCCAGGTTGCGCATGCCCACCATGACATGACCCGCCTGCCCGCAGAAATGCGGCACATCGACCGCAGCCATGGGATCTGTGGCAATCAGGCGCAGCATCGCGCCCTCAGGCAGGACCATCAGCGCCTTGCGCAGCCGCAACACCGGCAGCGGGCACAGCATTCCCCGTGCATCCACGACATCCGTCATGGTCATCGCGCCGTTGCGAATCGGTCCAGGCACCATCGGGCCAGATCGGGCGGCGCGACTTCGGTTGCCAGATCACCCGCAAACTCCTGGAACGCCGCCCGCTGCTGACGCGGCACGTAAAGGACAACAGGCAGGCCAGCCCCCGCCGCCTGGGCAATCAGTTCGCGAAAACCACGCCCCATGGCCTCCTGCCTGCCGAATTTCGGGATCACCACCAATTCGGCCCCCGCAAGATGCGGCGCGGTGCGGGCAACCGCCTCTTCCAGCGCCCCGGTGTCCAGCCGGCAGCCCGAAGCACCTGTTCCCAAGGATTGCGAGATGCGGATGGGTGCCCCGGCATCGCCCAGCACGATCATGTCCATGTCGCAGGCGCAATCGGGCCCCAGGTCGTGGTTGCGCTGCACGGCGCCTGCCACCCGCAGGCCGCGGGTCTGCAGGTCGCGGGCCAGATCCTCGATCAGCCGGTCCGCACGCCCCGGTTCGGCACTTTCATCCATCGAGAACCATGCCAGCATGGAAGCCCCCTGTGTTAAACGCCGCTGTCCAGCGCGAATTTCATCAAGCCGTTGATCCCGTCGACGCCCAGCTTCCTCTTGAGCGTGGACGAGGTGTTGGCGGCGGTCTTGTAGCTGACGCCCAGCCGATCCGCGATGGCCTGAAGCCCGTGGCCTTGGCCGATCAGGGTCAGGACCTGGCGTTCCCGGTCCGACAAGGACCCCAACGGGTCGTCGGCCGCGCCTGCGCGCAACGTGGCCAGCGCGAGGGCCTGCTTGGGGGCAAGGTAGAAGTCACCGGCCTCCAGGGTTCGAACGGCCTCGCGGAAATCCGCTGGCGGTGCGTTCTTGGACAAAAAGCCCTGTGCCCCCGCCTGCAGGGCGCGTGCGGCAAACCCCGTCTGGTCGTTCATCGAGAAGATCAGGATGCGCGCCGATGGCAGGGCCGCGCGCAGGGGCACCACCAGATCCAGCCCGCCCGCGCCGGGCAGGCTGATGTCCAGCACGATCAGGTCGGGGGCCGACCCCTTGGCGACCTGGTCCAGCGCCTCCTCGCCGGACATGGCCTGTCCCACCGGATCATAGCCCAGGTCGCGCAGCAGGCGGCTCGCGCCCAGATGCGTGATGGGGTGGTCGTCGATCACCAAGGCCGTTTTCGTCACGTCGTCGTCCTGTTCCTGTCTGTCGCCAGCCGGGGCAGCAGCGCCTGCAGCCGCGTTCCCCCCCCATCGGATGCCAACTCCAGCGTGCCTCCCAACAGGGTGATCCGTTCCCGCATTCCCGTCAGGCCGGTGCCTTCGCCCCGGCCGGGAACCATGCCCCGCCCGTCATCGGCCAGGATCATGCGCCAATGCGCGGGGTCGGTCCAGAGCCGGATCTGCACAAGGCCGGCCCCCGAATGGCGCAGGGCATTGGTGGTGCCTTCCTGCAGGATCCGGAACAGGGTCAACGCCGTCGCCTCGTCGGGTTCGGGCAGTCCGGCGGCCATGTCCAGCCGGAAAGCGATGTCGGGAAAGCGGCGGTTCAGATCCTCCACGTAATCGGCCAGCACGGTGGCCATTGGCAATTGTCCGATCGCCATGGGCCGCAGGTCGTTCAGCAGCGCGCGGTTCACCCGGGCAATCTGTTCGGCGATCGCGGCGATCTGGTCGGCCGCCTGCGCCGTGGCGGCATCTGGGGCAGCTTCGCGAAGGGCATCCGCCTCGACCCGCAGGCCAAACAGGCAGGGGCCCATCTCGTCATGCAGGTCGCGGGCGATGGCCTTCCGCTCGGCGTCCGAGCGCGCGACGATCTGGTGCTGCAAACGGCGGCGGTCCGCCCGGGCCTGTTCCAGCGTTTGCGTCAGGTCGTCCACATGGCGCGCAAGAGGGGCCAGGTCCGGTTGGGGCAGAGGGCCGATGCGGGCGTCGTATTCTCCGCGCGCCAGATCGGACAAGCGTGCGGCAATGGTTGCCACCGGACGCAGCGCCTGCCGGGCAGCCCCTGCCATCAGCGCCGCCTGCAGACCCGCCGTCAGCAGCGCCAGCGCCATCAGGTCGCGCATGTCGCGCCAAGCGCGCGAGATTTCCTCGGCAGGGTCGCCGGTGATCAGGACATAGCCGCGCGGACGGCCCTCGATCACGACCGGCAGCCGGGTTTCCTGCGGCTCGGGTGCCACTAGCGCCGCGAACCAGCCCGGAGCGCGAACCGGAGGATCGGGCGGGCCGGGCGGCTGGCGCAACGTGCCATCCCGCGCGTCCATGATGCCGATGCGGGCATGGCGCGGTTCGGCCAGGCGTTCGGGCAGCAGCGCCATGATCCGATCGGCGGGCACCGCGCCCTGCATCGTGCCCAGAGTGGCCAGGGCTAGGTTGCGCGCCGTTTCCGCCCCCATGCGGGTTTCCGTCGCGATGTCCCGCTTCAGCCGGTCCAGACTGCCCAAGGCCAGCGAACCGATCAGCAGAAGCTGGGTCAGCAGGATGACCAGGAGAAGGCGGCTGCGAAGCGTCATGGCGCGCAGAGTGGCGTTCTCTGCAGGCCGGGGCAATGGGCGACGGCATGAACCAAGGTCGGGCGGCCGGGGATATTTGCGCGCAAGGCAGGGGCGGGCTTTCCTGTCGCGTGTCGCAGGCGTAGAAAAGCGAAATGAGCGATTATGATGATCTGACGGCCCGCATCCGGGCCCTGTGTGAGGGCGAGACCGACGAGGTCGCGCTGATGGCCACCGTGGCCTGCGAGCTGCATCATTCGGACGACCGGTTCGACTGGACCGGTTTCTACCGCGTGACCGGCCCCGAGGTTCTCAAGATCGGGCCCTATCAGGGGGGGCACGGCTGTCTGGTCATTCCATTCTCGCGCGGCGTTTGCGGAGCGGCGGCGCGGACGGGCGAGGTGCAGATTGTCCCCGATGTCGAGGCTTTTCCCGGTCACATCGCCTGTTCCAGCAGCACCCGGTCCGAGATCGTGCTGCCGGTCTTCGGCAAGGGCGGACGGCTGATCGGCGTGCTGGACATCGACAGCAACCGACCCGATGCCTTTGACGGGCAGGATGCAGCGGCCCTTTCGGCCATTCTGGAGGAGGTCTTTGGTGGGACATGACGTGACGGGGCACTGCTTGTGCGGCGCGGTGCGCTTTCACGGGCGGCAGACGACCGATGCGCTGCGCGCCTGCCATTGCGGCCAGTGCCGCCGTTGGTCGGGCCATGTCTGGGCGGCAGCCGGGGTGGCGGATCTGCAGGTCGAGGGGCCGGTGCGCTGGTTCGCGTCGTCCGAGGCGGCCGAGCGGGGCTTTTGCACCGAATGCGGCAGCGCCCTGTTCTGGAAGACCCGCGACGGGTCCGAGGTGGATGTGGCGGCCGGCGCCCTGGATCAGCCGAAGGGGCTGCAATTGCAGGGACATATCTTTGTCGCCGACAAGGGCGACTATTACGACATCGCCGACGGACTGCCCCAATGGCCGCAAGAGGCTGTTGAATGATCTGGGACACGCTGGCCAACATTCCGGCGGGCCAGTTGACGGCTTTTGTCGCGGGCGGGCTGGTGCTGAATTTCGCTCCCGGACAGGACGTGTTCTTTGCCAGCGCTTGCGGCATCCAGGGCGGTCCGCGCGCGGGCACCTGGGCCGGGTTCGGCGTGGGTCTGGGCGTGCTGATGCATGTCACGTTGGCCACGGTGGGCCTCGGCGCGCTGGTTGCCGCCCATCCCGAGGCGCTGCGGGCGATCAAATATGCAGGCGCGGCCTATCTCTTGTGGCTGGCGTGGAAAAGCTGGCATTCGGGCGATGTCGATCCTGCGGCGCGAGGCAGCGTGCGGGTTTGGAACATCATCAGGCGCGGCTTTCTGTCGAATGCCCTGAACCCCAAGCCCGTCCTGTTCATGCTGGCCTTTCTGCCGCAGTTCACGAACCCGGCCTGGGGCCCGGTCTGGCAGCAGATCCTGGGGCTGGGGCTGATCTTCGCCCTGACCGGCACGCTGGTCACGATGGGTTACGGCATCGTCGGCGGCGTTGCCGGGCAGGTCATCGGCAAGCGCCTCGGACTGGTCAACAAGATCGCCGCCGTCATGTTCGCGGGACTGGCCATCCGCCTCGTTGCCCGATGAGCGATTTCGTTTATGCGCCTCCGCCCGACGCGCCTGTCGTGATCCACGCCGATCACGAGGTGCTGGTCGTGGACAAGCCTTCGGGCCTCTTGTCGGTGCCGGGGCGGGGCGAGGATCGGGCCGATTGCCTGATTGCGCGCCTCCGGGGTGCCTTTCCGACGGTCCTGCTGGTGCATCGGCTGGATCTGGACACATCCGGGGTCATGGTCTTTGCCCTGACGCCCCATGCGCAGCGCCATTTGTCCAAGCAGTTCGAGGAACGGCAGACCAAGAAGGCCTATATCGCTCGCCTCGCAGGCCGGTTGGAGCCGAAGACAGGGCGCGTCGATCTGCCCCTGATCGTCGACTGGCCCAACCGCCCGCGGCAAAAGGTCGACCATGCCGAGGGCAGGCCCGCGCAGACGGATTGGCGGGTGATTCGTGCCGATGATGCGGAAACGCGGGTGCGGCTGATGCCCATCACCGGGCGCAGCCACCAGTTGCGGGTCCACATGGCGCAACTGGGCCACCCGATCCTGGGCGACCCGCTTTATGCCACAGGGACCGCGGCCGATCATCCGCGCCTCATGCTGCATGCCGAAAGCCTGAGGTTTCGCCACCCGGACAGCGGCGTGCAGCAAGGCTTCTCCGTTCCGCCGCCCTTCTAGGCGCCTGTCTTTCATGCGCCCTCTTTCTAGCCACCTGTCTTCTGAGCGCTGGCCGTGCGGCGCAGACGGCGGCTCATCCCCCGTGCGATCCAGGGAAAGACCGCCAGCAGAACGACAACGGCGACAATGCGTGGTCCCACGATGTCCGACACATGGTCGATCTCGGCCAGCTGGGTTCCGGCAGCCGACAGTATGGCCTTGTTGGGCAGCACCCCTAGGGCGGTGATGCCGGCAAAGACACGCACCGGCATGGTGCTGAGCCCGCATGCCGTGTTCAACACGAAGAACGGCAGCCCCGGCGTCAGGCGCAGGCTGAGAAGGGCCAGCGCCCCGTCCTCCGCCACGACGCGGTCCAGTTGCTGGACCCGGTTGCCCAAGGCACGCCGGACGCGCAGGGTCAGCAGGTGACGCGCCGTCCAGAAGGTCAGCAGGGCCGCCGCCACCGTGCCCAGCAATGACAGCGCCAGACCCAGCCAAAAACCGAAAAAGGCGCCGCCCGCCAAGGTCAGGGCGACGATGACCGGCAGGGGCAAGGCACCTGCAAGGCTGAAGGCCCCCAGAAAGGCCAGCGCCGCCGGGGCAGGGTTGCGGTCGCGCCAGCCTTGGCCCCGGTCGATCACGTCATGCAGTAGTCCCAGGTCCGACTGCAGCGCCGGAAGCGACGGCCACAGGCGCAGGGCCATCAGGCCGATGGCCAATGCCGCAAGGATCAGCCCCGCGATGCGCAGAAGGCGGCCACCCGACGGCACTGGATTGGCTCAGCTTTCGCCTTCGGGATACCATTCGGCGATCACCACCTGCGTGTCGACGCCGCTTTCGGTGACGAGGCGCGAAAAGTCCTGCAGGTCGCTGCCGCGGTGGTGATAAGGATAGACCACATCCGGGGCAAAGGCCGCCACGGCCTCGGCCGCCTGTTCCACCGACATGGTATAAGGCAGGTTCATCGGCAGGAAGGCGACATGGATGTCCTCCAGTGCGCGCAGTTCCGGCGTATCCTCAGTGTCGCCCGCGATCAGGAAGCGCTCTCCGCCAATGGTCAGGATATAGCCGTTGTCACGCCCCTCGGGGTGGTTCTGCAACCGGTCCTCGGTGATGTTGTAGGCGGGAATGGCCTCGATCGGCATGTCCAGCGCCGTGCCTTCGTCGCCATTCTTCATGCGTGTGGTGCGGGCCTGCTGCGCCTCGGGCAGCATGTCGAAGACGGCCGGGTTGGCGATCATCGGCGCCTCCGGCAGGGCGTCCAGGGTGGGCTGGTCGTAATGATCGCCGTGCTCATGCGTCAGCAGGATCAGGTCGGGCGCGGGCAGGTCGGCATACAGGTCGGCCCCTTCGACCGGATCGACGTAGATCACGCCGCCCGGGGTTTCCAGCACCATGGAGGCGTGGCTGACAGGGTGGATCACGACCTCGCCGCCCTCGACGGGATGGCGGTATTCGCTGTCCTGTGCCAGGGCAGGCATGGCACTGCCCAGCAGGGTTGCGGCAAGTGTCAGTCCGGTGCGGCGTGTCAGGCGCATGGCAGAAATCCTTCCGGGGAACAGGGGTCACGGGGCGGGAACACGGTCCGGGGGTGCCCGGTTCCGTCGCTTGCGGCAGGGGGATGCGTGACCTACAGCTTGGACGCAGGACATGGCAACAAGGTGACAGGCATGACGCATCTGTGGATCAGGGCGGAAAGCCGCCCGAACGAGGAACGGGTGGGCATCACCCCCAAGGGCGCTGCGCGGCTGATTGCGCAGGGCATGACGGTGACGGTCGAAGACAGTCCGCACCGCATCATCCCGACAGCCGAATATGCCAAGGTGGGGGCGACAATCGCCCCGCAGGGCAGCTGGCCCACGGCGCCCGACGACGCCTTCATCTTCGGCCTCAAGGAACTGCCCGAGGACGACACGCCCCTGCAACACCGCCACATCATGTTCGGCCACGCCTTCAAGGACCAACCCTCGGGTCAGACCCTGCTGGATCGTTTCAGGGCTGGAGGCGGAACATTGTACGACTTGGAGTACCTGACGGACGAGGAAGGGCGGCGCCTTGCGGCCTTTGGCTACTGGGCGGGCTATGTGGGGGCGGCCGTGTCCCTGATGGCCTGGGTCGCGCAGCAGGCAGGGGACTTTTGCGGACCGGTCCGGGCCTTTCCCGACCGCCATCACCTGCTGGACGATCTGCGGGCCCGACTGGACGCCACTGCGCGCCCCCGGCCACGCGCCATCGTGATCGGTGCCAAGGGCCGCGTCGGACGAGGCGCCAGTGATCTGATGGCGGAACTGGGCGTCGGCGTGACCGCCTGGGACATGGCCGAAACGGCCCATGGCGGCCCCTTTCCCGAGGTGCTGATGCACGACATCTTCATCAACGCGATCCTGGCGCAACCAGGCGCGCCTGTGTTCGTGCCCGCCGATGCGACAACGGCCCCCCGGACCCTGACCGTCATCGGCGACGTGGCCTGCGATCCGACCAGTGAGTTCTCCCCCATCAAGGTTTATGACCAAGCCACCACCTGGGACGCGCCCGTGCTCCGCGTGTCCGAGACTCAGCCGCTGGACGTGATGGCCATCGACAACCTGCCTTCGATGCTGCCGCGTGAAAGTTCGGAGGATTATGCCGCCCAGTTGCTGCCCGTGCTGGAGGCGCTCGATGCGCCGGACAGGGGTGCTTGGGACCGGGCCGAGGCGCTGTACCAAAAGCATTCGGAGAGAACCTGAGGCAGAAGACGCTGCTGCAATCAAGGAACGGGCGTGTGAGGCCGAGACGGCAGACATGTTTCAAAGCTTGGCAACAAGCTCACCGCTTCGAGAGGGAAGTGTTCCCGGCCTTGACACCAACGTGACCTTGGGTTCCGGAACATGCCGGGCGGCGGGGCATTGGGTCGGCAGTTCATTGACCCATCCGGAGGAAAGCCATGACCCGACCGATGCGCCGCACGACGACAAGCCTGATCACCCTTGCCGCCACCGGAATGCTGGCCGGTCTGGCAAACGCACAGGATTTCAACCAGACGCCTGCGCACGGTGCCGCCTATGACCAGACCCCCGCCTTCGAAAACCAGACGCGGGCGCCCGAACTGGAAGGGGATGTGGAACTGACGCGGACGGTTCTGGCCGAAGGGCTGGAGCATCCCTGGGGGCTGGTCGAACTGCCCGATGGGGACTGGCTGGTGACGGAACGTCCGGGCCGCATGCGGATGGTGTCCCCTGACGGCACGCTTACTGACCCGATCGAGGGGCTGCCCGAGGTTGATGCCCGCGATCAGGGTGGCCTGCACGATGTCTCGGTGGCCGATGATTTCGCCGAAACCCGCCGTGTCTGGTGGACCTATGCCGAGCCGCGCGGTGACGGCGAAAATGCCACCGCCGTCGCCACGGGTATCCTGTCGAAAGACGGCAGAACGATGGAGGACGTCCAGCGTATCTGGCAGCAGCAGCCGGCCTGGGCCTCGACCAAGCATTTCGGTGCACGCATCGTGCATGATGGCGAAGGCCATATCTTTGTCGGTCTGGGCGAGCGCTCGAATCCCGAACCGCGTCAATATGCACAGGACCCCCAGGCAACGCTGGGCAAGATCATCCGCATCGATGCACAGGACGGCAGCCCGGCCGGAGCCGGCATCGACGGCGCCCTCCCCGAGATCTGGTCGATGGGTCACCGCAACATCCAGGGTGCCGCCATGAGCCCGGACGGCCGGCTGTGGATGAACGAACATGGCCCCAAGGGCGGCGACGAACTGAACCTGATCGAGGCTGGGGTGAACTATGGCTGGCCCGAGGCCACCTATGGCACCGACTATGACGGCAGCGAGATGGGCGCGACCGAAAAGGAAGGTACGCAGCAGCCCGTCTACTACTGGGATCCTTCGCCGGCCCTCAGCGGCATGACCTTCTATGAGGGGGACATGTTCCCCGATTGGCAGGGCCAGGCCCTGTTGGGCGGGCTGCGCTCGCAGGACGTGATCCGGCTGCAGATCGAGGATGGCCGGGTTGTCGGAGAAGACCGCCATCTGCAGGGTATCGGCCGCGTCCGCGAAGTCGAGGTGGCCAGCGACGGCGCCCTGATGGTGATCACCGACGAGGAAAATGGCCAGCTGATCCGCGTCACGCCCGAAGACGCACCGGATAGCGACGCCTGAGAACAAGGCCTGACAAAGGCTGCCCAAGGGCCGCCCGCTTCATGCCGGGATTCAGTCGCGGCGGCCGAACAAGCGCTCGATGTCGGACAGGCGCAGCTTGACCCAGGTCGGGCGGCCGTGATTGCACTGGCCGGACCGGGGTGTGCGTTCCATCTCTCGCAGCAGGGTGTTCATCTCGTCCGCCGTCATCCGCCGGCCCGAGCGAACCGAGCCGTGGCAGGCCATCGAGGACAGGACGGCATCGATCCGCGCCCGCAGCCTGTCCGAACTGCCCTGATCGGCCAGATCGTCAAGGATGTCGCGGATCATCGCCTTGGCATCCAGCCGCGCCAGCATGGCAGGCACCTCGCGCACCGCCACCGCCCCCCCGCCAAAGGGCTCGATCACCAAGCCCAGCCCAGCCAGATCCTCCGTAACCGACAAAAGACGTGCGGCGTCGGCTTCACCCAGTTCGACGATGTCGGGGATCAGCAGGGCTTGGCTGCGGATGCCCTGTGTCTCGGCCTGTGCCTTCAGACGCTCATAAACCAGACGCTCGTGGGCGGCATGCTGGTCGACGATCACCATTCCGTCGGACGTTTGAGCAATGATATAGTTCTCGTGGACCTGCGCGCGCGCGGCCCCCAAGGGCGCATCGTCCGGCGCTTCACCGATCACCGCCTCGAAACGGGCCGAGGGGGTTTCGGCAAATCCTGAGCCAAGCTCAGGGGCCTGCAGGTCCAGCGCCGTGCGGATGGCCGATGCGGAGGGCGTTTCAGAGCGATAGGCGCCGGGGCGCGCAGGCGTGGACACCGGTTCGGGGCGGAAGGCGTCCAGCGTCGCGGCACCCACGGTCGATGAAGCCCGATGTCCGGCATGCGCCATGCCGTGACGCAACGCGCTGACAACCAGCCCGCGCGCCGCCTGCGGGTCGCGAAACCGCACCTCGGCCTTGGTGGGGTGCACGTTCACGTCCACAAGCTGCGGGTCACAGGACAGGTAAAGAACGGCCGCAGGATGACGCCCTGGTGCCAGCACATCCATGTAGCCCGCCCGCAACGCCCCTGTCAGAAGCTTGTCGCGAACCGGGCGGCCATTGACGTAAAGATGCTGCGCGACCGCCGCACCTCGCGAATAGGTGGGCAGGGCAGCAAATCCTGTCAGGGTGATGCCATCGCGCTCGGCATCCAGGGGCAGGGCATTGTCGATGAAATCGGCCCCCATGATCCGCGTCAGCCGCGTGGTCAGGGCACCGAACAATTCTCCCTGTTCGGCATCGGCACGAAAGATCTCCCGGCCGTCAGCGCTCAGGCAGAAGCCGACAAAGGGCTCGGCCATGGCCAGACGGCGCACCACCTCGGCCACGGCCTGCGTTTCGGCGCGTTCGGTCCGCAGAAATTTCAGTCGCGCGGGCGTAGCGAAGAACAGGTCTCGCAACTCGACCACCGTGCCGCAGTTTGCGGCGGCGGGCCGCGTCGGCGTCAGGCGGCCGCCGCTGACCGTGATGACGGCGCCGTCGCCACCCTTGATCCGCGAGGTGATCGTCAGCCGTCCGACCGCACCAAGCGAAGGCAGCGCCTCGCCACGGAACCCGAAGCTGGTGATCGCCAGAAGGTCCGACCCGTCGATCTTGCTGGTCGCATGGCGCGACAAGGCCAGGGGCAGGTCCGATGACGTCATGCCGCAGCCGTCGTCGCTGACGCGGATCAGCCGCTTGCCGCCTTCTTCGACGGCAATGTCGATGCGGGTGGCGCCGGCGTCCAGCGCATTCTCGACCAGTTCCTTGACCGCCGAAGCCGGACGTTCGACCACCTCGCCCGCCGCGATGCGGTTGGCAGTGGCCTCGTCCAGTTGCCGGATAACAGGGGGCATAGGGGAAAGGTGGGTGTTCATCGCCCCGAACCTAGCAGCAGCCGCTGGTCGCCGCCAGAGAGCGCCCGGTCATGAAAACGCGCCGCGTCCCTTGCGGCATGCGGCGCGTTTGCGGAATGGTTGTCAGTTGCTGGACGCTTCGGCCGATGTGTCCTCGATCCCCTCGGGCCGGCCCACCAGAACAAAACGCAGCTGATCCGTGTCCAGCAGCCGTTCCGCGACGCGGGTCACATCTTCTGCCGTCACGGCCTCGACCTTGGCATTGCGCGCATCGATATAGTCGATGGGCAGGCCGATCAGCTGCATCCCCGAAAGGATCGAGGCGATCCGGCCGTTTCCGTCAAAGCGCAAGGGGTATTCGCCCGTCAGATAGGTCTTTGCGTCGGTCAGTTCCTGATCGGTCACCCCTTCGGACAGGCGCGACCATTCCTGTCGGATCAGGTCCACCGCTTCGGCCGTGGTGGCGTTGGACCCGGCCATGCCGCCCTGCCAGGTTTGCCCGTAAAGGCCCGAGGCCAGACTGGTCCCCACGCCATAGGTCAGGCCGCGCTTTTCACGGATCTCGGCCATCAGGCGCGAACTGAAGCCGCCGCCGCCCAGGATATGGTTGGCGACAAAGGCCGCAAAGTAATCGGGATCGTCGATCGGCAGGCCCGGCCCGGCAAAGGCCACGACAGTCTGTGGGCTGTCCCAGTCGACCATCGTCACGCCACCGGTCAATTGCAGCTCTGCAGGTCCGGGCAGGGGGGCCGTCGCCTCGGCAGGCAAACCGCCCAGGATGCGGTCCAGCAGCAGGCCCAGTTCTTCCGCGCTGATGTCGCCCGCCGCACCCACGACCACACGGTCACGGGCCAGCACGCGGTTCTTGGCGGCCACCAGATCCTGCCGGTTGAGGGCGGCGACACTGTCGCGCGTCCCGTTGATCGAGGTGGCATAAGGGTGGTTGCCCCAGGCCTGTTTGGACATTTCCTTGGCAGCAATGCTGTTGGGATCGGTCGCCTCGGAGCGGATCACGGCCTGGACCTGACCACGCACCCGTTCCAGCGCCTGATCGTCGAAGCGTGGCTGGGTCAGGGCCTGAGCCAGCAGATCCGCAGCCTCGTCACGGTTGTCGGTCAGGGCCTGGAAACCGATCGAAACGCTGTCATCGCCCGCATTGAAGGACAGGCGTGCGCCCAGATCCTCAACAGCCTGAGCGAACTGGGTCGCGTCGCGTGTTCCCGCACCCTCTTCCAGCAATCCGGTCATGAGATTGACGGCACCGCGCTTGTCCGATGCATCCATGCTGGCGCCGCCCCTGAACTGGATGTCCAGCGCGACAAAGGGGATGCTTTCGTCCTGGACCAGCCACGCCTCGATCCCGCCGGGGGACGTGACCTCCTGGATCTCGATGGCCTGCGCGGGCACGGCCAGCAGGGCGAAAAGGGTCGCAATGGTGGCGCGGATCATCCTTGCACCTCTGGGCTTGCAGGTTGTTCGGGAGCAGGAGCAGGAGCAGGAGCAGGAGCAGGTGGCGCGGCGGGTGGTCCGGCCGTGGTTTCGGCCGCGTCCTCAGTGGCTTCGGCGGGCAGCAACCAGCCGGTGACGCTGCCACGGTCCGACAGAACCTCGCGTGCGGCGGCCATGACATCCTCGGATGTCACCGCACCCAGAATGTCGGGCCAGTCGTTCACGTCCTCGACCGTCAGGCCGACTGCCAGGCCCTGGCCATAGTCATAGGCCCGTCCATGCGCCGAATCTCGTGTATAGATCTGGGCTGCTTGAATGCGCGTCTTGACCCGCTCAAGATCCGCTTCCGCCGGTCCCTGCTCCAGAAAGCGGGCCAAGGCAGCGTCCAGTGCCGCTTCGGCCTCTTGCGGCGAGGAGCCGTCCGCAGGCACCAGGGACAGCGTGAACTCGGTCCTGTCCAGCGACAGTCCGTCATAGCTGGCCCCGACCCACAGCGCCTTGCCCGGCAGCACCAGTTCGCGTCCCAGTACCGAGGTCTGGATCGACCCGCCCAGCAGGTCCGCCAGCACCGTCAGTGCCGCCGCCGTTTCCTGCTGGCCCGGGTCGCGTTCAGGGGCCAGAACGCTGCGCGTCATCTGGGGCTGGGCCACGCGGGGGTCCGACATCTCGATCCGGCGGGTGGTCTGCTTTGGCGGTTCCTGCGGGCGGACCCGCGGTTCGGCCTCGCCGGTGGCCGGGATGCCGCCATAGTGCTTTTCAGCCAGGCGGCGCGCTTCTTCGGGGGTGACGTCCCCGGCAATGACCAACACGGCTTCGTTCGGCGAATAATGCGTGTCGTACCAGGCGATCGCATCCTCCCGGGTCAGCGCCTCGATCTCGTCGCGCCAGCCGATGATGGGGCGCCCATAAGGATGGTTGTCGTAAAGAGTGGCGTTCACCTCCTCGGCGAACAGAGCGCGGGGGTCGCTGTCGATCCGCTGTGCCCGTTCTTCCAGCACCACCTGGCGTTCCGCCATCCAGTCTTCGTCCGAGATGGAAAGGTTCTCCATCCGGTCAGCCTCCATTCCCATCACCAGATCAAGACGGTCGCTGGCAATGCGCTGAAAATACGCGGTGAAATCCCAGGAGGTGAAGGCGTTGTCGCTGCCGCCATTGGCGGTGACGGTTTTGGACAGCTCACCAGCTTCCAGCGTGTCGGTGCCCTTGAACATCAGGTGTTCCAGGTAATGGGCGATGCCTGACTTGCCGGGTTGTTCATCAGCAGCACCGATTCGATACCAGACCATCTGCACGACCACCGGTGCACGGTCATCCTCGATTACAACCGTTTCAAGGCCATTCGGCAGGGTGAAATGGGTGATTCCCTCTGGCATCTCGGCCAGAACGGGCCAAGCCCACAGGGATGTGGTCGTCACCAGGGCCGTGGCCAAGGCGGAACGAAATGCGGGGCGACGCATGGTGGCTGCAACCTCCTCTTGCTGAAGGGGAACTTGGACCGCGTCATGAGACGGCGCAAGCCACCCTCGCGGGATTGTGCGGGCTTGGCAGGGGCTTCGGGGGCGCAGCCCCCCGATCTCTGGCCCCTTCGATGGGGGCCGGGGATCGTTTTTGCTGATTACCGATCAGATCTCGAGGCGCAGCGGCAGGCTGATTGGTCCATGGGCCTGCAGGCCCGATTTCCAGCACGCCGGCCCGTCCAGCGACAGGCAGGGCACGCGGGCCAGCAGGGCGGCGAACAGGACCTCCATGTTCAACCGTGCCAGGTTGTTGCCAAGGCAGACATGGGCTCCCATGCCAAAGGCCACATGCACATTCGGACGGCGGGTGATGTCCAGCCTGTCAGGTGCCGCAAAAGCGGCCGGATCGCGACTGGCACTGGCGTAAAGCAGCCCGAACTTGGTGCCTCGCGGCCAGAACAGTCCACAGATCGTCAGATCTTCGCAGGCATAGCGATGAAAGAACGGCAAGGGGGTGGCAAAACGGAACATCTCCTGCACGGCCTGCGGCATCAGTTCCGGCTGCGCCTGCAGAAGGGCCATCTGGTCGGGATGCGTCAGCAGCGCGTGAAGCCCGCTGCCCATCACATCGATCGTCGAGCCGTGCCCTGCGTGCAGAATCTGCATGATCGTCGCGATCACCTCATCATGGGTCAGAAGACCCGCCGTTTCGGCCTCGATTATGGCGGACATCAGGTCGGCCTGTGGCTGCTGGCGGCGCTGTTGGTAAAGTTCCTCCAGCAGGGCCGCAAAGAGGCGCGTGGCCTGTTCCGCGGCGGCTTTCTTCGGGGCCGTACGGTCGATGTCGAAATAGCGGACGACCTGTTCGGACCATCCGGTCATCTGCGATGCCATGTGGTCCGGGGTGCCGATCAGGTGACCGATCACCTGGCCCGGCAGGCACGCGGCAAGGTCGGCGATGAAATCGATGCGCCTTTGCGGGATCAGCCTGTCCAGCGCCTCGTCCACCCAATGCGTCACGAAGCCGCGCAGGCTTTCCAGCGGCGTCTTGGTGAAGAACGGAAAAACCGCGCGCCGCAGCCGGTCGTGATCAGCCCCGTCGATGTCCAGCATCGATGTCTGCACGAAGCGCTCGTGATATGGCATGTCGTGGAAGTTCGCGGCGATCTTGAGGCGGCGCGCTTCCTCGGGGCCGGCAAAGGTGGCGGGATTGCGCACCATCCGCCGGTCCAGGGCGATGGTACGGACATCGGCCATGCGCGACGCCAGATGCCCGTCAAAGCTTGACCAGAAGGACAGGCCCGGCTGCGCGCGCAGCCGGGCATAGGTTGGCCATGGATTGGCCCCGAAGTCCGGCGCGGACGGGTCGAGGCCTGCCTCCATCAGCGCTGTGCGGGCGCGGGAGCCGTCGAGGTGATGGCGCCGGCGCGCTGCCAGCGCAGCTGCTCGGCATCGGCGTCCAGCGCCATGGGGGCATAAGCGCGCTGATAGACCGAGCCTCCGGCCAGACGCTCCAGCGGGCGACGACCGTTTCTGGCGCGCCAGTTCGCGTCCGCCTGCGCCAGCGTGGCGCGGATCTGCGGATCGCTGCCGGTGCGGGTGGCCTGCGCCACCAGCGCCTGGTCGGCCGCGGCGATGCCTTGGTCGGCCAGACGTTCGGGGTTGCCGCCCAGTGCCGCGACGGCATCACCCTGCGGGTTGGGGTCGGTGATGTTCGCGCCCCCCGGTGTGGGCGCGGGCAGCACCGCCAGGTCGGGCGGCATGGACAGCGCGCGTGTCGGCAGGATCGCGAATTCGTCCGGGCCGCTGCGGCCGGACTTGAAGTTGTTCAACTGAGATCCGCCCGAGCAGGCGCCCAGCCCCGTGGCGACCACAAGTCCGATGATCAGCGCAACCGTCCGCATGTCCTGGCCCTTTTCTCTTGCTTCGCCCGTTCTAGCCGGATTTTCCACCGCCGTCACCAAGGTCCTGACGCGTGTCGTCCCGCGCCTCGGGGCGGGGAACGTCGCGGAACAGGTCGCCCTGCTTGGGCGGGCGCGGGACTGCGGGTTTCGGCGGCTCCACCCGTGGACGGGCAGCAGGCTTGCGCGGTGTCGGTTTTGCCTCGGGCTTGTTCTGCGGCGTCAGGACCAGCCCGATCGCCCCGGCAAAGATCGCGATATCGGCCACGTTGAAGCTGTAAGGGTTTTGCCAGCCCGGCAGCGACATGTTCAGGAAATCCGCCACCGCGCCGTAAAGAACCCGGTCCACCACGTTTCCAAGCGCGCCGCCGATCAGCATGCCCGCCGCGATCCGGGCAAAACGGCCCAGTTTCGCGCGCCAGACCCAGATGCCCACCCACAGGCAGATTGCCAGCGCGATGCCGATCAGCACCCACCGCATCACGTCCTGGTCCGAGGACATCAGCCCGAAGTTCACGCCCTGGTTCCAGGCCATGCGCAGGTTCAGCCAGGGCGGCAACACGTCGATCTCGCGCTTCATGTCCAGTTGCAGGACATGGACGACAAGGTATTTCAGCGCCTGATCCAGAACAAAGACCGCCGCCGCGACCCCCGCCACCAGCCGCATCTCGCTGGATTCACGGACGGCTGTCTTGGGCTGCCGCGCCGGAGCGCGCCGTGCCGGGGCGCTGCCCACAGGCTTCGGTCCCTTGGAAGCGGGCTTCTTGGGCTCGATGACCATCAGTGCCGGAAGTGCCGCTGGCCGGTCAGGACCATGGCCAGACCCAGGCGGTTCGCGGCCGCGATCACCTCGTCGTCGCGCATCGATCCGCCGGGCTGGATCACCGCCTTGGCGCCCGCTTCGGCCAGCGCTTCGATGCCGTCGGCAAAGGGAAAGAACGCGTCGGAGGCCACGGCCGCGCCAATGGTCAGGGGTTGGGCAAGGCCCATCGCCTGCGCCATGTCCTCGGACTTGCGGCGTCCGATGCGGGTGCTGTCCACGCGGCTCATCTGGCCGGCACCGATGCCCACCGTCGCCAGATCCCTGGCATAAACGATGGCGTTCGATTTCACGTGCTTGGCGACCGTCCAGGCGAACAGCATGTCGGCCAGTTCCTCCTCGGAGGGCTGGCGCTCAGTCACGATCCTCAGGTCGGCGCGGGTGACATGGCCGTTGTCGCGGCCTTGTGCCAGAAACCCGCCCGCAACCTGACGAAAGGTCAATCCGCCCGCGCGCGGGTCAGGCAGGCCGCCCGTCGTCAGCAGGCGCAGGTTCTTCTTGCCCGCAAAGATCCGCCTGGCGTCCTCGTTGGCATCGGGGGCAATGACGACCTCGGTAAAGATCTTGACGATCTCCTCGGCGGTGGCGCCGTCCAGCGGCTGGTTCAGCGCGATGATGCCGCCAAAGGCCGAAGTCCGGTCACAGTCGAAGGCGCGCTTGTAAGCTTCCAGCGCCGTCGCGCCCTGGGCCACGCCGCAGGGATTGGCGTGCTTGATGATCGCGCAGGCGGGACCTTGGGTCGGGTCGAACTCGGCCACCAGCTCGAAGGCGGCATCCGTGTCGTTGATGTTGTTGTAGGACAGTTCCTTGCCCTGATGCTGGGTCGCGGTGGCGACGCCCGGACGGCCTTCCCCCGTGACATAGAAGGCCGCCTGCTGGTGCGGGTTCTCGCCATAGCGCAGGCCTTGCGCCAGCGTGCCGGCAAAGGCGCGGCGGCGGGGCGTGTCCTCGCCGATGGCCCCGGCCATCCAGGTGCTGACGGCGGCGTCATAGGCTGCGGTGCGGGCATAGGCGATCTGCGCCTGGCGCTGGCGGAAGGGCAGGGTGGTCGCACCCTCATGGGTGTCCAGTTCGGCCAGCAGCGCGTCATAGTCCCGGACGTCCACGACCACGGTGACAAAGCCGTGGTTCTTGGCGGCCGCACGGATCATCGCCGGGCCGCCGATGTCGATGTTCTCGATGCAGTCGTCGTGATCCGCGCCCTTGGCGACGGTGTCCTCGAACGGGTAAAGGTTCACGACCAGCAGGTCGATCGCGCCGATGCCATGTTCCTGCATGGCCGCCACATGATCGTCGTTGTCCCGTAGCGCCAGCAGCCCGCCGTGCACCTTGGGGTGCAGCGTCTTGACCCGGCCATCCATCATTTCCGGAAAACCGGTGACTTCGGCCACGTCGGTCACATCCAGGCCTGCCTCGCGCAGGGCCTTGGCGCTGCCGCCGGTGGACAGGATCTGGACCCCGCGGCCGACCAGCGCCTTGGCAAAGTCGATGAGCCCCGACTTGTCGGACACCGAGATCAGCGCACGTTTCAGGGCCACGGTCGAAGGAGCGGAACGGGTCATGGGGGCCTCGTGTCTGGTTTGCGTCCAGTTACCGAAGCCTGCGCCGAAGGTCCAGCGCCCGATGGCGCCGTTGGCACATCAACGGTGCCGGAGGAACCTGCAGGCCGGCGTGGCCGGTGCCGCAACCAGGAACGGACGCGCCGGTTCCTGAAGGCCGCCAGCCCTGCGGGACAGGCTGGTGGCGCCGCGTGATTGCATGACCGCCTGCGCCAGTTTCCGGGCGGTCATGCGATATGGCCGATGCCGCGTTCCTCGAGGACGGTTCTGCCGCCACAAGCTGGGGCAGGGGCCTCAGGGTTACCCGGCCACAAGCTTTCTGAGGCGCGCCATGTAGAAACCATCCATTCCGCCCCGCTCGGGCCAGAAATCGGGCCGCAGGCGCAGGCCGCCTTCCTCGGTGATCCAGTCGGCCTCGATGCCGGACATCTCGGGGCGTTCCACGGTCAGGCCGGGATGACGGGCCAGCGCCTCGTCGATCTGCACCTCGCCCTCGTCCGGGATCAGCGAGCATGTGGCGTACACCAGCCGTCCCCCCGGGCGCAGCAGCGACAGGGCATGATCCAGCAGGGATGCCTGCAGGTCGATCAGTTCGGCAATGCCATGGCCGTCGCGGATGAACGGCAGGTCCGGGTGGCGGCGGATCGTTCCGGTCGCGCTGCAGGGCGCGTCCAGCAGGATTGCATCGAAAAGGGCATCGGGATGCCAGTCCAGCACATCGGCCGCGACCAGATCGGCCTTCAGCCCGCAGCGGGCGAGGTTTTCGGTCACCCGCTTCAGGCGCTGGTCGTTGATGTCGACGGCCGTCACCTTTGCACCGGCGGCCGCCAGTTGCAGCGTCTTGCCACCCGGCGCGGCGCAAAGATCGGCGATCCGCTCGCCCGGCTGCGGGTCCAGCAGGCGGGCAGGAAGGGCTGCGGCTGCGTCTTGCACCCACCAGTCGCCCGCGTCGAATCCCGGCAGGGCCGAAACATGCACCGGCCCGTGCAGGCGCAGCGAGCCGGTGGGCAGCGCATCGGCCCCGGGCAGCGGTGCGGCACCCGGCTTGAGCGTCAGGTCCAGGGGCGCGCCCTGTTGATGCGCCGCCTCGATGGCCTGCATCACCGGATCGCCATAAGCTTCGGTCAGGGGTTCGCGCAGCCATTCGGGCAAGGGCTGGGGGGGCAGGTCGGCCCAGCCCTTGAACTCGGCAGCCTTGCGCAGGACCGCGTTCACCATGCCTGCGGCGGCCTGCCCGCGCTTGCCCAGGGTGCGGGTCAGATCAACTGCGGCACCCACGACCCCATGCGCCGGGGCGCCCAGCTCCAGCATCTCGACCACCGCCAGGCGCAGCACGTCGGCCACCTGCGGGGCAGGCTTGCGGCTGACCAGCCCCTCGATCACCCGGTCCGCCCGTCCCTGATGGCGCAGCGTTTCCGCCGCCAGCCGGGCCGCACGGGCCTGATCGGCCACGGGCAGGGTGCGTGTCGCTCCGGACTGGTCCGACAAGGACCGCCCCTCGCGTATGCCCTGGATCAATCGCAATGCGCCCTTTCGCGCCATATCGCCGCCCGGCTTTGCCAAAACGCTTTCC
>NZ_JBKGUN010000038.1:0-5638 GCF_046462195.1 Paracoccus sp. (in: a-proteobacteria)
CGATGGCGCGGTCGATCCGGGATCTTGAACTTCTGCTGGCCATCCAGTCGGAGCATGACCCGAGGCATCCGCATTCCAGCGGGCCCTATCGCCCCGAAGCAACGGATGCGAAGCTGAGGATCGGCTGGCTGGGCAACTGGGGTGGCGCCTATGCGATGGAGCCGGGGGTTCTGGAACTGTGCGAGGCAGCCGTCCGCGTGTTCGAGGACTTGGGTCACAGCGTCACGGCCCTGACGCCCCCCTTTCCGGCCGAAGCGCTGTGGGAGGCTTGGACCCTGCTGCGCAGCTGGACCATCGCCGGCAACCTGGCGCCGCTGCTGCGGAAATCGCCTGAACTGGTGAAGCCTGAACTGCACTGGGAAATCGAGCGGGGCCTTGCAGCGACCGCTGCGGACATTCGTAGGGCCAGCACCATCCGCTCGGACTGGTTCCGCTGCACGGCCGGCATGGAAGTGGATATCCTGGCTCTGCCTTCGGCGCGGCTCTTTGCCTTCGACGCTGACTGGCACTGGCCGCAGGAAATCGCGGGCAGAGCGATGGACACGTACCACCGCTGGATGGAGGTTGTCGTGCCCGCCTCCCTCACCGGCCTGCCTGCGCTGTGCGTTCCGGCGGGATTCGGGGCAGCGGGCACGCCAATGGGGCTGCAGCTGATCGGCCATCGTGGACAGGACGCGGCGGTCCTCAATCTCGGGCGGAAATATGAAGCGGCCACCGACTGGATCGCGCACGGGCCTGCCATCTGAGGGGCGGAGATTGCGGAGGCAGCCGATCCGCTTCTGCCGAGGACTGCACCTTACCGGCCCATAGCTGCCAGACGGCTCCAGTCAAGCGCTGCCTTGCAGCAACCCCAGACCGGACGTTCTTGCTTGCCGCGGCGCGATTGATCGCCACCGCACGATCTGGATCAGCCTGATATCTTTGACAAGTTTATCCATTTCATTCACCTCATGTTGTTTCTTGCGGACCACCGATTAGGATCGTGTTGCCGCCGAACTCCTCACGCGTCATGTCCAATGTAGGGGCGATGCTCTCGAACACGCCCGGTTCGCCCAGCACGAGCTGTCTGACCTCGCTGCAGGCGGCCTGCCAACGATCGGGATGGCGCTGCAGCATGCGGCCAAAACCTTCCCCGCCCTCGAGTGCCCGGTAATATTCGTCAGGCGGCCCGTCCTCGAAGGATCGCAGGAACGATCGGAGACGCAGCGTGGCAACCGCATGCTGGTCCATCTCGACCGACATGCGGATCTCCATCGGCATCCCCGGCTCTCGGCCAGCCCGGGAGAACCTCTCCCCCAGACCACCGGGACCGGCGAACAGATCGATGATCCCGTAATTGATGGTCATGGCATCCCCCACTTTTCGATGCCGTCATAGAGGAAAAGTTCATGCCCGTGCCAGGTGGAAACGACGGACCGGAAGCCCCATGTCGGACATATGACCGACGTGATGGACAGACAGACCCGCTCCGAAGTTATGGCAAGGATCCGTGGACGTGACACCAAGCCCGAGTTGCTGGTTCGCAGGTCTCTTCATGCCATGGGCTTCCGGTTCCGGCTCAATCAGCGCAGGCTCCCGGGTTCACCAGATATCGTGTTGACGAAGTGGCGCACCGCGATCTTCGTCCACGGATGTTTCTGGCACCGACATCACGGCTGCCGCAAAGCGACGACACCCTCGACGAATGTCGAGTTCTGGTCCGCGAAATTCAGGGCCAACATGGCCCGGGACCAGCGGGCCCTCGATGACTTGGCCGCCTTAGGCTGGAGGACTGCGGTGGTCTGGGAATGTGCCGTGCAGAGGTCCAGTGCGCCATCCACGCTAAGCAATCTTGTCGATTTCATAAGAGATGGCACGGCCGACAGGATCGACATCGGTGGTGCCGGCACACCCGTTTCCTGATCCGGCGGCTAAAGAACGTGCGCAGTGAGGTGGCACTGCAAGTGCTGGCCTACAACATCAAGCGGATGGTGGCGCTGATCGGCATCCGGCAGCTGATGCAGGCGATCGAGGCCTGATTGCCGCTTCGTAGCCCCTTGCTGTGCCTCCGGGACGCTCACACCCGACTTCCGGCTCGAACGACAGGGGCAATAGCCAGGAGAGGACAGCAATACTCCAACTCCTCGGAAGCGCCCCGCGGCACCGCTGCGCTGGTGGGTTTTGACAAAGCCCCGGCCGTTCGCTTCGCTTGTTGGCCGGCATGGGGCTGCGAGGCATGCTGTCGTCGCAATCCCACGTGAGCAGTCTGCGGCAGAGCTGCGGAAGGCACGCCTTCTCAATCGCCGAAGGCCATGACCTTGAACTACCTGCACAGGCGAGATTTTCGATGAATGAATTGGCTCCCCGGATCCAGCGTGAGATTGCCCGCGCCCGCAAGGTGATCGAAAATGCGCATGCAGGGCTCATCCGCGTCTTCGAGCGGGACACCATTCAGAAGCTCGTAATGCCGATGCTCGCCGCGATCGGATGGGACACGCTCGATCTGACCAAGGTTCGCGAGGAGTTGCAATCCTCCGGCGGCGGCAGGGCAGACATCGCCTGTTTCACCGGCGGGCGGGTGGTGATGCTCACCGAGGCCAAGGCCATCAACGACAGCATCGACGATCCCCGATTCATCAGCCAGGCAATGAAATACGGCACCGACGAGGGTGCAAACTGGTGCGTGCTCACCAACGGGCGGATCTGGGCGATCTACCATGCCAATGCGGAAGGCGAGGCGGCCGACAAGATCTTCCGCCGCTTCGATATCACCGATCTTGCGGACGAGATTATCGCCATCGACAGCCTAAGCCTTCCAGCCAAGTCCGCCATGTAGGACCGCGAGATCGACCGTGCTTGGCAGAGGGATCACGCAGATAGGCGGGTTGAGGCGGCGCTCCGCACGCTGCTCTCCGGCGATCCGGCCTTCATCACCCTCATCCGCAAACGCATCTAGGCCGACCATGTGGATCTCGCGCCGCTGCAGATCCGGGAGGCGCTGGCCCGGTTGGATCTTCGTATCGGAAGCCGGCTGCCCGGCGAGCGCCCGGATGCCACGCCATCACTGCCGCAGCCCGTCGCCGAGCCGCGCCCGGCACAGACGCTGCCAGCGAGTCCGCAACCGCAGCCGAGCGCCGCCGGCGGTGCTCCTGGCGATTGGAAGGAAGTGAAGGTCTCCCACCTCATCGATGCTGGCCTCATAGGGTCGGGGACATCCTGAGGATCAAGGCCAACCCGGGGTCGGAAGCCAAGATCATCGACGGCCGGCGCTGCAACTACCAAGGCGTCGACATGAGCTACGGACAGTGGGGTGCCGCGTGAAGGGCTGGGTGCGACCTTGGACTTGTGTCTTGTCCAGGAAAATTTTGGGACATTGCTCACCGCCCGTGCACGTGGCCGAGGAGGACCCTAAAGGGCAGGTTAAGGACTGGCGCCGCGTCGTTACGCACCACGCCAAATTCTCATCCCCCACTGCCTCACTGCAATCGCATCTAGCTTCGGTGATCGTCTGATTCAACGCTCAGTCATCGACTGTCCATCACAAGTAAATTTCCTATGTCAGGAAGAAAAAAGTGCGCATGATCAGGGAGTGGCTTGTTTGCCGTGGGTCAACATCCAACCTCCTGCAGCATCCGGTCACGCTCAGCATCGTCGATGGCGCTGCATCAGCAAATTCGTAAGATGTTTGCGCGAACTCGCAAGGTGGCATAAGCGCAGTGGAGAAGCTGCCGTGCCGCATGAGAGGGAACGTGACCTTGAAGACCGAGCCCCTCCACCGCCAGAACATTGTCGGCGCCGCTTGGATGATCGTTGCCATGGCCGCCTTTGCCATAGAGGACGCGCTTGTGAAGGCGGTGTCCGATCTTCTGCCTGTCGGCCAAATCATGGCCCTCTTCGGCTTGGGCGGTGCGGTGATCTTTGCGGCCATTGCGCGTCGTCAGGGCGACACCCTCGTGACGCCGGATGTTGTCTCGCCTGCAATGCGGATCCGCGTGCTCTTTGAGATCACCGGGCGGCTGTTCTATGTCTTGGCCCTGGCGCTGATCCCGCTTTCGACGGCGACCGTGATTCTGCAGGCGACGCCTTTGGTGGTGGTGGCCTCTGCGGCCCTGATCTTTGGAGAGCATGTGGGCTGGAGGCGGTGGACCGCCATCGCCCTTGGCCTGATGGGCGTGCTCATCATCCTCCGGCCGGGCACAGAGGGTTTCTCGGTCCTGTCGCTTCTGGCGCTGGTCGGCATGCTGGGCTTTGCAGGCCGTGATCTGGCCAGTCGCGCTGCGCCGCGCAGCCTGAGCACGGCCATCCTCGGCCTTTACGGCTTTCTGGCTCTGGCGGTTGCAGGCCTGCTGTTTTCCCTGTGGCAGGGCGAAGCGTTCCGGTTTCCCGATGGGCGCGCCGGCTTGCTGCTGTCAGGCACCGTTCTTGTCGGCATCGGAGCCTATTCATGCCTGATGAAGGCCATGCGCACCGGGGATGTGTCGGCCGTCACGCCGTTCCGCTATACCCGGCTTCTGTTCGGTGCCGCATTGGGTATCCTGCTGTTCGGTGAGACGCTGACCGTCGGCATGCTGGCAGGGTCGGGGCTGATCGTGCTGTCGGGCCTCTTCATCCTGTGGCGCGGGCAAAAAGGAACGGTTGAGTTGGATCAAATGGCTGGGGCAGCCGCACGAGGCTCTCAGGACCAGTGACGACCTCTGGACCTGTCATTTCCCAGCCAATTTCATCGCGTCAATCTTTTGAATTTGCTTGGGGTATGTGCCATGGCTGCACCGTTCCCGGGCTGACCGGCAGCATGACACGACTGCTGCGCCACTGGCATGACCCATGGGATCAGGAGGCCAAGGTTGCGCCGCAGGGCATCGCTGTTCTTGGTCGAGCCTTGACACGGCTATCGACCTGCCATGTCCTTCCATGGGTTGTCTTTCCCCCCATGCGACAGAGAGCCGCCTGTGAAATACCAACGGCTGCGTGTCGGCGAACTGGTGAGCGCCTCTTCTTCCAAGCCTTCTAAATACGGTTTTTAAGTAAAGAAGCCGCTGCTGACAGTTCTTGGTGATAAAAGAATTTTCTTGAACATGCCGGCCAGTTTCGTTCCTTTACAAGATATTCAAAGCTCGCAGCTTGCTGAGCCAGATCAGTGCAATCATCATCGGAAGCAGGATCACTTGTCACAGCGTGCAAGCATTTTCACTTTGCCTGCTGTTGGGAAGGAGGCTGTGTTCAAGTAACTTGGCTCAAGCGCGTCAATGAGCCAGAGAGCGAGTTGTTCAAGCAAGCCAAGATACAGGTGCTCGATCAAGATCACAGAGATATCGGTCCCCTGCGGGATTGCTTCTGCCGTTACCCGCCTTCGAGCTCCGGCTGAGTCATCACAAACCAATGGAGAGGCCTTGGACGGGCAGTTTTCGTATGCTTGAGTCGTACCAAGGACATTGCCCGGCAAGGACTGCTGGGGCGGGTGTGAGCGATCGGAAAGCGGCGCTTTGGCGTGATGGTTGTCTCGCGCCGCAGTAAAGGTCGGACGCGTGTGGCATACGCGATAACGCCAGGCTGCCTCCGCAATCTCCGCCCCTCAGATGGCAGGCCCGTGCGCGATCCAGTCAGTGGCCGCTTCATATTTCCGCCCGAGATTGAGGACCGCCGCGTCCTGTCCACGATG
>NZ_JBKGUN010000039.1:0-9157 GCF_046462195.1 Paracoccus sp. (in: a-proteobacteria)
GCCCCCGGTTGGCTCATGCCGGGACGCTTGCCCTGCCGGCCCGACCGCCCGTATCCCCCGGCAGGCCGGAGTTCCGCAACAACGCCGTCTTGATGAGCTGACCCACTCCCATCGCAAGCAGCCAGTGCTACGGTGTAAACAAGGCGCCATTCGCTGGTGATCGCGCCGTGCCTTTCGGCGGTCCGCAAGAGCCTGGCTGCCGCAAATCCGATCGCGGCATCGACCAGCGTTGCCGCCCCCACGTCCCACAGGACTGATTTGCCCAGCCAATGGATCTGGGCCTCGCCTGTCGGCTTGGTCAGCAGCAGAAAGGGAAGAAAGACGAACAGATAGGCCAGTCCGTCATTGGCGCCGGACTCGAACGAGATGGCGTGACGGAGGTTCCCGGGGATGTTGTTCTCGGCCTCCTGTTCCGTGACGATCGGGCTGGCGGCAACAGGATCCGTCGGGGTGATGATCGCCCCGACCCAGGCAGCCACCCAGAAGAGGAGGCCCAGGATCAGGAACACCAGTGCCGTACTGACAGCCCACATCAAGACCATGCTGACGCCGACAAGCACCAGAAGTTCCTTCCAGCTTCGACGCAGATAAGATGCTGGGATGCGCAGCGCGACGCCGAACAATCCAATCCCCCACAGCAGCCGCGCTGCCTTTTCCATCAAGGGCGCGCGGTCGCCTATCAACTCCCTGTCGATCAGCCAAGGATTCCGTGTCCGACCAGAACTCTGATGATCAGGGCAAGGAGCGTCGGAGGAAACGGACTGCGCGACAGCCAAGCGGACCCAGGCCAGGGCGATCGTCACGCCGCAGAGGAGAGCAAGGATCGTGTTGATGTCATTCATCGGGGGATCCCTCGCAGCGAATGAGAAGGTCAGTTCAGATTTTGGGTCGAGTTGCGGCAGGCTTGGGCGCAGCGCATGCAAGCTTCCGCGCAGATCCGGCAAGGTTCGTGCATTTCGACATGCTTCTCGCATTCATGCCCGCATGCATCGCAAGCCGTGGCGCAGGCTTCGATAATCGCGCGAATGACCGGAACATTCGATCCGGTCCGCTGGCTTGCAACGGCGCCGCCGCCGAGCAGATGTCCGCGAAGTCAAGGTTGAGTTGGATGCACTGGCACAGTTGATCAACCATGTCTTCGGCAAGGCATGCGTCGGCGCAGGAGGTGCACGTCTGAGCACAGCCATAGTATTCTTCGATGCAGCGCGGCAGCCCGTCTGCCGTATCTTCCTTGGCATTGGGATGACGTGCGATCATCTGGTGGACGTCCAACTTGCTCTCTTTGCTGTATGAGTGCGGCGCATAGGCATAGCCAGCCCGCAACATTCGCAGCAGAAGGATGTTGCAAACCGCCAGCACCTGGCGCCGGACTGGAATCTAACGATCAGCCGTGCTCCTCTGCCGCTGTTTCTTCCAGCGCCCGGTTCAGGGTACGCAGCACGTCGATGTGGTGCACACTGCCAATCAGGCGAGGGGCCGCATCCGGGCCGTCGGATGCCATGACAGCAAGAATGGCCGCACCACTGCGTTGGAACTGGGGCAGGGCTTCCGCCAGCGTGGTCGTGGGCGTCAGGGTGGGGCCCTTGTCGGCCAGCGCCCGGACAAGATCCACAGTCGTGGCATCGTCATCCTGCAGCGGACGAATGACGGGCGTGATCCTAAGCTTGTGCGGCAGCCAGACATGGGGGCCTTCGGACAGGCGGATGCCGCGTTTCTCCAGTTGCGTCAGAAAGAACGAGCCCCCCACAAGACGAGAGGCCAAGGCCGAACTGAGCGAAACGGAAGTCATGACGGCAAGGCCGGTTTGCCAGTCGCCTGTCATCTCGAACACGATCAGTGCTGTCGAGATAGGGGCGCCCAGAACAGCCGCGCCAACGGCAGCCATGCCGGCAAAGGCATAAACATTGACGCTGCCGGAATAGGCGGGAGCGAGCGTAGTCGCCACGATCCCGAAGGCAAGCCCAGTGAGTGAGCCCATGACCAGTGCCGGGGAGAAGACGCCTCCGCCCATTCGTCCGCCAAGCGTGATCGCGACCGCCAATGCCTTGACAATGGCGAACAGGATCGCCTGGTTCAGCCCGATCTGCCCCGACAGTGCGGCGGCGGTTGTTTCGTAACCGACGCCGATGATGTGCGGGAAGGGGATCGCGATCATCCCAAGCGCCAGGCCTGCCAATGCGGGCCGCGACCAGCGCGGCCAACCGAGCAGGGCCATCAGCCGGGTGCCAAGCCGGTCGGCGCGGAAGATCCCGCTCGTCATCGCTGCTGCAACCAGTGCACACACGAGGCCAAGCGCCATGAACGCGGGAAGCTCGGCATGAAAGGCGAGGTCGGGTTCGACAGGCAGGTCGAATTCGGTCAACCCTCCGAACTGCAGCCGGTTGATGACCGTGCCCGCCACGGCGGCAATGGCAATGGGCGCAAAGGCATGGGTGGCGAAATGGCGCAGAACCACCTCGTGCGCGAAGAGCGCGCCGGCGATGGGGGCATTGAAGCTGGCGGCCACCGCCCCGGCCACGGCACAGCCGAGCAGTTCCCGTCCGGTCACTGGATTGGCCTTGATGCGGCGAGCCACGGTTGTCGAGACAACGCCAGCCAAGTGAACAACCGGCCCTTCGCGTCCCGAACTGCCGCCGGTCCCCAAGGTGATCAACGAAGCCACAGCCGAGGCCAGGCCCTCGCGTATCTCTACCCGGCCACCGTCCAGCGTCGCACCTTCGATCACGTCGGAAACGGCCCGAACCCGAGCATCCGGGGTGAAGCGATCCAGGATCAATCCGACAACTGCGCCCCCCAGAACCGGAACGATCAGGACCCAGTACCAGGGCAGGGCACTGGCGGCACTGGCCAGTGTCACGTCATCGGCGCCATAAACTGCCCGCTGAAGCCACGAGATGCCAAGCCGAAAGCCAAGGGCTGCCAAGCCCGCACCGACCCCGATCAGCAGCGCCAGCAGCCAGAACTGCAGCTGGCTGGGACCCCGTTTTCGCATGATGCGCAAGACGCGCTGCGCGCGCCGGCGCAATGCGTTCCTGTGGCGTAAGCATGTCGGTTCCGGCATGGGTTCCTCGCAGCGGGCTTGCCGTTATCCGACCATGTTTCTGGTACATGCTCCAGAACTGAAAACGATCTCGGTCTCCTTTGACATGCGGAGGACTGACGTCGACCTGACGGAAGTTGCGCAAGAAAGTTCCGACTGACCCATCATTGTGGCAATGCATTATGTCTGCAGAGTAAAACATGGTTTACGTACCTTAAGCTTTTGTAAGTACTATGGTATTGGAACAGTGAGGCTCATGATGTCGATCTGCCACAGATCTGCGGTCTGCAGCATCAGACTTTGACCTGTCCTTTTCCTTTTGCTCCCGGGTACTTGTGACGGACGGCAGTCAGCACTGATGCCCGGGGGCGAGGATGCGACGCAGCTTTACCGGATCTTCCTGGTCATGCTGTGTGGAGCAGTGGTTCTTTGGTTAGGTCTGAACGGCCTGTTCCTGTATTTCACGCAGGTCAATCGCGGGCATTTTGCACGTCGTCATGCCCACCGCATCATCATCGGGGCAGGGGTGATCCTGCCCACTGTGGTGGTGGGGGCGTCGCTGGCCTGGGGGCTGTCCATCATGCCCTCGCAGCGTGCGCCCGGGGATGGCCTAGTGATCCGTGTCACAGCCGAGGAATGGTGGTGGCGGGTCGAATACTGGCCCCCGGAAGCCGAGGTCCCGATCCTGTCCGCCAACGAGATCCGCTTTCCGGCCGGCAGCCGGACCGAGCTGCAACTGACGGCGCGCAACTATAGTCATTCGTTGTGGATCCCGTCTCTGGGAGGCAAGATGGACATGATCCCGGGGTGCCAGAACGTGATGTCGCTGCAGCCCGACCTCAAGGCTTTTATCGCGGGCAATGTGCGGAATCCTGTGGCGCGTCCCACGCATTGATGGCCTTCGAATCCGTCGTCATGGCACCCGATGACTTCGAGACATGGCTGGCCGAACAGGCCGCACCTGCGCCCGCACCGCAGGGCACTGTGGAAAGGCAGGGACAGGCGATTTTCCGTGATGAAGGATGGGGGTCTGCCACGCCATCAGGGGAACCCCGTTCGCCGAAATGGTGGGCCCCGACCTGACGCATCTCGCCTCGCGCGTCTCCCTTGCCGCCAGGACCAGGGAGGTCGAGCGGGATGATCTGATGACTTGGATCGCCCATACCCGCGATATCAAGCCCGAAGTTGCCATGCCCGCCTATGATTGGCTGAAGGCGGACGAACTTGTGCCTTGGTGGCCTATCTGGAGGGCCTCGAATGATCAATCGCACCCCCCCCCCGACCCCTACGCCCCGTCTGGGGCGATGCTGGCCGAGGCGGTTCCGCAGGATGTCCGGGATGCGCAGGAGGACCGGCTGCGCCGCGTGTGGAAGACCAAGACCGGCATCCCTACCTGATGTTTGTCAACAACTTCGAGATCGGCAAATGGTACTCGCTGACCTGCTTCGCGTTCATGCTGGCGGCGGGGGTTCTGGCGCTGCTGATGCGCGTGCAACTCGCCTTCCCGGGAATGAAGTTCCTGGACGCCGACCGCTTCAACCAGTTCTTCACGATGCACGGCTCGGCGATGATGTTCCTTTTCGCCGTGCCGCTGTTCGAAGCGATGGCGATCCTGATCCTGCCTGCCTTTCTGGGCGCGCGCGACATGCCGTTCCCGCGCCTGTCGGCCTTTGGCTACTGGTCCTTTCTGATCGGGGGCGTGTTTGTTCTCGGCTCGGTCCTGTTTGACGCGGCGCCCAGTTCCGGCTGGTTCATGTACCCGCCCGTCGCGACCGAGGACCCGGGCGTTGGGTCTGACATCTGGCTTCTGGGCCTGTCCTTCATCGAGATCGCCTCCATCGCCGCAGCGGTCGAACTGATCGTCGGTGTCCTGAAGTGCCGTCTGCCGGGCATGCGGGTCAACACGATGCCGCTCCATGCTGGTATGTGCTGGTGGTCGGCGGGATGATCCTGTTCGCCTTTCCACCCCTGATCGCGGGCGACCTGCTGTTCGAGCTGGAGCGCGCTCTAGACTGGCCCCTCTTCAATCCCGCGCGTGGAGGCGACCCGATCTTCTGGCAGCACCTGTTCTGGATCTTTGGCCATCCCGAGGTGTACATCGTCTTCCTGCCTTCGGTCGCGATCGCGGCCATGGTGGTCCCCACAATGGCGCAGCGGCCGATCGTCGGGTATTCATGGATCGTGCTGTCGGCGGTGGGGACGGGGTTCCTGTCCTTTGGGCTGTGGGTGCATCACATGTTCACCACGGGCCTGCCGATGATCTCGCTGGCCTTCTTTTCCGCCGCGTCCGAGGCGGTGGTGATCCCCACGGGCATCCAGCTGTTCGTGTTCCTGGTCACGCTGATGGTCGGACATGTGCAGAAAAGCCTGCCGATGCTGTGGATCCCAAGGGGCCTTGCGATCTTTACTGCCGGCGGGCTGACCGGCATCATGCTGGCCATCGCGCCCTTCGACGGGCAGGTGCATGACATCTACTTCATCGTCGCCCATCTGCACTACACGCTGTTCGGAGGGATGATCCTGCCGGTAATGGCAGGGGTCTACTACTTCTTCCCGTTCTTCACCAGGCGCGTCCTGTCGGTCCGGCTCGGCAAATGGGCGTTCTGGCTGATCTTCGGCGGCTTCAACCTGACCTTCCTGCCCATGCACCTGACGGGGCTTCTGGGCATGCCGCGCCGGGTCTTCACCTATGAGCCGGATCTGGGGTGGAACACCCTGAACCTGATCTCCTCGATCGGGACCTTCATCATCGCGGCCGGGTTCCTTGTCTTTACCTATGACCTGCTGCGCCCGGGCAAGCCCCGCCTGCGCGAGCGCAACCCGTGGAATGCCGGCACCCTGGAATGGAGCGACACGTTGTCCGATGATGACGGGGGCGTGCGCTCGATCCCCTACATCACCTCGCGTTATCCGCTGTGGGATCAGCCCAAGCTGGTGGATCGGATCGCCGGAGGCCGTTACTACCTGCCCGATGCGCCCGAAGGCCACCGCGAGACACTGGTCACCAGCGTCATCGACGCCCGGCCCGTGCAGGTCCAGCGCGTCACGGGCGATGCCTGGATCACGCTGCTGGCGGCGGGTTTCATCGGTGGCTGCTTCATCCTGCCGACCTTCCATTTCTATGTCGCGGGTGTCATCTCGGGTCTTATCGGGGTCGGTTGCATCCTTTACTGGCTCTGGACCTCGACTGCGCGCATTCCGGAAAAAGAGATGAAGGACGCGGGGCTGGGCTTGAGCCTGCCGACCTATGCCGCAGGGCCGCAGTCGGTCGGATGGTGGGCCATGTGGATCACCAGGCTGGGCGACGCGACGGCCTTTGCATCGGTCGTCTTCGGGTTCTTCTTCTACTGAACCGCCAATGCAAGCTTCCCCCCGCAGACGCGGTGCATGCGGACAGAACATAGGTGGCGCTGGCAATGGTGCTGGCCTGGGCGTTGACGCTGGCTGCGCGCAGCCTAACCGCAGCGGCAGGGTCATCGCCACACGCGCGGCGCTGGTCGCCGCCCTCGTGGCGGCGCTGGCCGGAGGAGGATTGCTGGTCCTGTCGATGCTGGGATTGTCGCCGTCCAGTCACGTGCATCCGGCGATCATCTGCGCACTGGTCATCTGGACCGGCGCCCATGTTCTGGTGGGCGTGCTGATGCAGGTCTACTGTTTGGCTGGCACGATCTTTGGCAAGATCGACCCCGATCATGATGCCGATCTGTGGAACGTCTCTCTACTGGCACTTCCATGTCCTGACGGTTCTGGTCACCGCCGCCGTCATCGGCCTTGCGCCGAGGCTGCTATGGAGGATCGGATGACCGGTATCAGCCGGCGGCAGAACCAAAATGAGTTTCGTGGTGCAACGGGCAGCCTGTTTCGCATCGCGCTGGCCGCCACAGTCTGAACCTTTCACTTCCTGTTCCGCTATGCGGGCGCGGCTGTCTGGTGCGCCAAGGTCGGGACACAGGAGGGAGACACTTTCCTGCGGCTGTCGATCCTGGGACTGACGCTGCTGGCGCTGGCCGCGATCGGCTCGCAGGGTAGGCACTCCTATCGGCAATGGGCGCCGCATGACCATGACGATCATGTCGAGGGACCCATCCGTTTCCTCGGGCAGGCGGCCTACCTCCTGTCGATCATCTCGTTCATGGGCGTCGTTTATGTGGCGCTGCCGGCCTGTTCATCGAGAGTTGCCGATGATTGTCCCGTCCCTCTGCGCCGGTGGCGGAGTGCTGCTACTTGCGGCAATCTGGTGGCTTCCGTTGGAGGAGGCGGCACCGCGCTTTCCGCTGCACATGGTCCTGGTCGCCTTGGCGGCGCCCTTGCTGGTGCTGGGATTTCCCGCGCTAGGCCGTTGGTTGGCGATTCTGCCAATGGTCGCGGCAGGCTTGGAGTTTCTGCTGGTCTGGGCCTGGCACCTGCCTCTCGCGCATGGCTTGGCGTATCGATTGCCGATGGGCTTTGCGCTGGAGCAGGCCAGCTTCCTGCTGGCAGGCCTCTTTGTCTGGGCGGGTTGCCTGCGCGGTGCCGCGAGGGATGATGTCGGACAGGCGCTGACCGGGCCGGGGGGCTGCTGACATCATGCACATGACGCTGCTGGGGCGCTGCTGACATTGGCACCGCGCGATCTTTATGCAGGTTTTTGCGGCACGGCCCCCGATGCGGAGAGGCAGGCCATTGGAGGGATGCTGATGCTGATCATAGGTACGCCGGTCTATTTACTTGCCGGCGTCGCGCTTGCCGCGCGCGCTGTCCTTGCAAGAGATTCCGGCATGAGCAGACTGCGCATCATCATCGCCGCGCTGGCTGCCATCGGGGCGTTCGGCGCCTTGGCCGGATTGGCCGTGGTGTTCATTGGCCTCTTCAACACCTTGGCGCAAAGGCCATTGGGCAATAACGAGCCGGGTCTTGCACACGACCTTCGAGAATGCGGTCGAACTTCGCGCGCGCTATCACGACAGCGCCTGCCGCATGTGCAATGCGCGCCCCGGGGCTGTAGCGGATGCGACTGTTGCATCGATGGTCCCCCGTCCGCCCCAGATCGGAGAAGCCGTTGCAGATTGGCGTCCCGAGGAAATGCACTGGATCGTCAACCAAGGGGTCAAGATGTTCGGGATGCCGGCAGGGCCAGACTCAGACAGGCCGGAAGAGGTCTGGGCCGTGGTAGCCTTCCTGACCGCCGTCAATGGCGGGATGACCGCTGGTGACTATCTGGAAGTCACCGGTCCTGCACCCGAGCGGTATTGCGCGGGATGCCATGGCCCATAGGGCACGAGCCGCGCGCCGCAGCTGGATATTCTCGAACCTGAGTACATCGAGATGACGCTGGCCGCCTATCGGTCAGGGGGCGGCCCAGTGGCATCATGTCTTGTGCCATCAGCCAGATCGATCCTTCGGGTGATGCACGGCCGGCGGTTTCCTTGTCATCTTTGGCGGCGGCGGCAGTTGATGGCGATGGCCCGAAAGCCGACTTGCTGGCGCAAAGGGGCACGGAAGATGTGCCCGCCTGCCTGGCCTGCCATGGACCGAGCAACCGGAACCCGCTCATTCCCAGCCCTGACGGGCAGGACTGGGAATGCTTGGAGCAACAACTGATCCTTTGGTGCGCAGGGCAGCGCGGAGACGGACAGCGTGCCGCGCTGATGCATTCGGTGGCGGATGATCTGACGGACCAGCAGATTGAAGAGATCGCAACCTACTTCTCTGCGAGAACCCCCCAGGCATTTCAAGTGACGCCATCATCAAAGGCGGTTGCTGAACCATTGCCGCGCAGGCGGCCGGCTGCAGCTGTGACCATCGCATAGGCCAGGTGCAGAGACCAGAGCAACGGCTCCGACCGCACCTGCCACCCACACCATCGGGACAGTCGCCACAGGTGAACGCTTCCGGTCGCCGCCATCGGCCCTGTCATCCCTGGCGCGCCTGGCGCCACGACAAAGGCAGCCATGGTGACCACGGTAAGCACAAGGATGCCGCCATCACTCCGGTTGAAGGGGATCGGCAGAGGGCGCTCGCCTTTGGCGGCAAGCCAGTTGCGGGTGAAGCTGGGAATGATCCGTCCTCCAATCAGGATGATCAAGAGCAGCGCCGTGGCCAGCCCCAGCCGCATGCCCGATCCGCCTGCGGCGGCGC